>NZ_JBHXTG010000084.1:0-39390 GCF_042677465.1 Kitasatospora sp. NPDC127111 | reverse complement strand
ATGGGCGACGGCCGCTACCCGCTCGGCCCGCTCCAGGTCGACGTCAAGGACGGCGTCGCCCTGCTCACCGACGGCAGCTCCATCGCCGGCTCCACGCTCACCCTGGACGTGGCGTTCAAACGCGCCCTCACCGTCAACGGCCTGACCCTCGACCAGGCCGCCGAGTCGCTCTCCGCCACCCCGGCCCGGCTGCTCGGCCTGGCCGACCGGATCGGCTCACTGGAGACCGGCAAACACGCCGACCTGGTCGTCGTCGACTCCACCACGTACGACCTGGTCGCCGTCATGCGCCGCGGCGAGTGGATCACCGGCGCCGAGAGGTTCCGGCCCAGGACGGGGAGCGAATCGGCTCCGCGTGCATGAACCGTGCCGCTGTCCGGGAACATTCCCCAGAACAGCGACGGGTGGATCGACGGGACGGGGTCGGCATGGACACCGATGTGAAGGCGCTGACCGAGGCGGTCCGCGAGGTCGAGAAGCTGATCCGGGAGACGGTCGTCACCCCGAGCCGGGGTCACCGCCGGGTGCCGCTCGCCGACGAGCCGCCACTGCTGGCGGCCGCCGCCGCCCTGCTGGACGTCGTACGGGAGTTCACCACCGGTCACCCCGACCGGATGACCACCCCGGAGGCCCGGTTCGCGTTCGGCCAGGCGAACGTGGAACTCGCCCGCCTGGCCGAACGCTTGCGCGCCGCCGGCGGCGGGCCGGCGACCGGCGGGGTGTGACCGCCCGGCGGGCCCCGGTCCGCCGCCCGGGTTCACCGCCGTGCGCCACGGCGGCGTTCGGGCTCAGTGGATCCTGATCCAGATGATCTTGTGGATGGAGGCCTGGCCGGGGCTCCACTGGGCCCACTTGTTGAGCGTCACCGTTTCCAGTCGCGGGTCACTGAGATTCCGCTGGAACTGGAAGGTCACCGCGTTGTTCCCCGATTCCACCCAGTTCACGCCGTAGATGGCGACGGGGACCTCTCCGGCGTTCGCGAAGCAGAGGGTGTCGCGGCCGCCGTTGTTGTGGATCTCGAGGTAGTCGTTCCGGTTGCAGTCCGTGCGGTTGATCGCCGGGCTGTCGGCCGTGGTGGGCGCGGCCAGCGCGGGCGCGGCCGTGGCGACCAGCGCGGCCGAGGCACCGGCGGCGAGGCCGAGGGAACGGCGCATGGACAGGATCATTTGCTCTCCCTTGCTACGTGGGCGAACCGGCAACTCGGACCCCCGGGCGCTTCCGGGGATCCGCTCCAACCGTCGCGCACATGACAGGCCGTCGGGAGGGGGTTCTCGGCCAACTTCGTACACTGATGGACCGTGTAGAGAGGAGGATTCTCCCGTTCCGATCCGGAAATTCGGCACTGCCGTGGGGCGGGTCGATCGGGCGTCGGGCGCCGCCGGAGCGCGGGCGGGCCGGCGTGCGGTCGTGGTGGCGAGGGGCGAGGGTGATCGACGCGGCCGGCGGCTGCGGAGTTGCGTCGCGCCACGGCGGACCCGCGCCCGGGTGATGCGCGGGCAACGTTTCGCCCCGCCCGAGGCGTCTAAGGGATGTCGGGTCACGGGGCGGGAGGGGTGTCGTACGCGCAGTCATGGAGGTGCGGCCGTGGGGCGGGTGTCGACACGCGTCGCCGGCGCGCGTCGGCGGAACCTCCGTCGGAATCGATTGATTCGAGCACGGTTCGTTGGCCGGAGTTTCCTGGGTGCGAATACCAGGCCGCCCTTGTGACAATTCAGTACGTATGCGATCGAAGCAATGGGGGTGTGGCTCCGATGCCTGTGACAAGGTCGCGACATGATCGGGCGGCAATTCGTCCACCGAGCGGGATGCGGGGGCTAGCATTCCGGCATGTCCTCAAATCTTCCGCCGATATGGCGTTCGACCGATGACACCGCACTTCCTCCGGCGCGGACGTCGCCGCTGCGGCTGGCCCGTCACGGTGCGACCTTCCTGGGTGTCAGCGTGGTTTCCGGCGCGCTGCTGGCCGGCATGGCCCTGCCCGCCGCGGGGGCGATCGGACTGACCGCCAAGGACACGGCGGAAGGCTTCGAGAACATCCCCGACGACTTCAAGACGCCGCCGCTCACCCAGGCGACCCAGATCTTCGACGCCAAGGGTCAGTTGATCGCCAAGGTCTACGAGCGTGACCGCACCGTCCTCACCCCGGACCAGATGTCGCCGTACATGCGCCAGGCCCAGGTCAACATCGAGGACGCCCGCTTCTACGAGCACGGCGCCGTCGACCTCAAGGGCGTCCTGCGCGCCCTCGGCAAGAACGCGGAGAGCGGCACCGCCTCGCAGGGGGCCTCGACGCTGACCCAGCAGTACGTGAAGAACGTCAACGTCGAGAAGGCCGGCGACGACCCGGTCGCCGTCCGCGAGGCCCAGCGCAAGACCCTCGGCCGCAAGATCCAGGAGCTGAAGGTCGCGATCAAGCTGGAGGAGGAACTGACCAAGGACCAGATCCTCACCAACTACCTGAACATCACGTACTACGGCAACGGCGCGTACGGGGTCGAGGCCGCCTCCCAGCGGTACTTCAGCAAGAGCAACAAGGACCTGACCGTCGCCGAGGCCGCCACCCTGGCCGGGCTGGTGCAGAACCCCACGGCCTACGACCCGAAACTGCACCCCCAGGCCGCGCAGACCCGCCGCAACGTGGTGATCGACAAGATGCTGGAGGCCGGGCACATCACCGCGGACCAGGCCAAGGAGGCCAAGGCCGCCCCGCTGGGCCTGAGGTACAAGGAGCCGCAGAACGGCTGCATCACCGCCAACGCCGGCATGGGCTTCTTCTGCGACTACGTCCGCCACGTGGTCAAGCAGGACCCGGCCTTCGGCAAGACCGCCGCCGAACGGAAGGAGTTCTGGGACCGGGGCGGCCTGAACATCCACACCACCCTGGACCCGGACAAGCAGGCCGCCGCGCAGAACGCGGTGAGCGGCAACGTGCGGGTCACCGACAGCGTCTCGGCCGCCGCCACCATGATCGAGCCGGGCACCGGCAAGATCCTGGCGATGGCCCAGACCCGCCCGTACGGCCTGCTCACCGACAAGAACCAGACCATGGTCAACCTCAACGTCGACAAGGCGATGGGCGGCGGCAACGGCTTCCAGCCCGGCTCGACGTTCAAGCCGGTCGTCGCGGCCGCGGCACTGGAGGCGGGCCTCCCGCCGACCCAGGAGTACGCGTCGCCGAACCGGATGGAGTACCCGACGATGAAGACCTGCGAAGGGACGTGGAAGAACGAGGCCCGGCCCAAGACGGTCGTTCCCAACGAATCGGCGAACGAGAAGGGCCCGTACCAGCTCAAGAAGGCGATGGCCCTGTCGGTCAACACCTACTTCGTGCAGATGGAGCAGCAGATCGGGCTCTGCGCCGTCAAGCAGATGGCCAACAAGCTCGGCATCAGTGCGAAGGCCAGTGGCAAGCCCCTGGAGGAGGTTCCCGCGATGGCCCTCGGTGTCGAGGAGTTGAGCCCGTTGACCATGGCGAACGTCTACGCGACCTTCGCCGCGCGCGGCAAGTACTGTGCCCCGGTCGCCGTCAACAGGATCACCACGGTGGACGGCAAGGACGTTCCCGCCCCGGCCGGCCACTGCCAGCAGGCGTTCTCCGACACCACCGCGCAGGCGATCAACACCGTCCTGAACGGCGTGACCGCCGAGAACGGCACCGGCGCGGCGCTCAACCTGGAGGGCGACCGGCAGATCGCCGGCAAGACCGGTACCTCGGACCACAAGAAGGCCGCCTGGTTCAGCGGCTACACGCCGCAACTGGCCACCGCCGTCTGGCTCGGCGGCCCCGACGGCGGCGTCGAGATGCGCGACATCACCATCAACGGGAAGCACCGCACCGAGGTGTTCGGCGCCGACGGCCCCGGGCCGATCTGGCGGGACGCCATGAACCAGGCCCTGCGCGGCGCACCCAAGCTGCCCTTGCCGATGGCCGACATCCCCGACCCGGCGCCGAAGCCCGAACCGAACCCCGGCGACGCCGCCACGGCCCCGCCGACCACCACCCCGCCCGGCCCGCAGCGCTGACACCGGGGCGGACCGACGTGCCGCCGGCCCGCGGCGGCGCGGGACCGTACCAGCACGGCGGCGGGCGGGCCGGCTACGGCCGGACGAAGCCGTGGACGCCGGGTCGGGACGGCACCGGGCTCGCCGACGCGCCGACGGGCGGTGCGTGGGTGGGTGGCGCGTGGGTGGGTGGTGCGTGGGTGGGTGGTGCGCCGACGGGCGGTGCGTCGGCGAGCGCCGTGTCGGCGGCGGGATCGAGGCACCAGTCCAGGAGCGCGGGCCACGCGCCGTAGCCGGAGTCCGGAGTCAGGTGTGCCGCGCCGCTGATGACGTCGACCGGGATGCCGAGCCGGCGCCCGTACACCTCCATGGCGCCCTCGGGGCAGCAGGGGTCGTCGTCACCGCAGACGAGCCGGGTGGAGCCGGCCGCCGCCGACAGCTGCGCGGCGCTCACCGCAGGAGGGACGAAGGCGGCGACGTCCGGCTGCCGCCGCAGGAACCCCGGCGACGGCGGTGCCACAAGCAGGACCCGGTCGACCGGCTCCGCGACCGCCCCGCCGGCGACGGCCCGCAGCCACAGCGCACAGGCCAGGCTGTGGCAGACGACGGTGCGCCGGCCCGCCCGCAGCGCACCGAGGCGGGTGCGCAGCTCGTGCGTCCACGCCTCCGGATCGGGGTGGTCCGGGTCGGGCAACCGGGGGTAGTCGACCAGGTGGCCCAGGTCGGCGAGCCGGCCGGCGAGCCAGTGCTGCCAGTGGCCGGTGGGGCGGTGGTTCTGCCAGCCGTGCAGGATCAGGAAGCCCTGCTCGGCGGGCTCGGCGGGCTCGGCGGGGGGAGCGGCCATGGTGTCTCGCTGTCCGGGGAGAGGGGGAGGGGTCGGCCCGGCGGGCCGTGGAACCGTCAGCGATTCTGGTGGCGGCCGATCATGCAGGTCCAGTTAATCTCTGTGGAGGGAACCGGTGAGCAACACCTTCAGTGTCGACCTGCGCCGGCTGGGTGTGCTGCGGGAGCTGGCCCGCCGCGGCAGCCTGGCCCGGACCGCCGAGGCCCTGCACCTGACGCCGTCGGCCGTCTCGCAGCAACTCGCGGCACTGGCAAGGGAGGTGGGCGTCCCCCTGCTGGAGCGGCAGGGCCGCGGGGTCCGGCTGACCGGGCAGGCCCGGATCCTGCTGGAACACGCCGACCTGATGGCCGCGCAGTGGGAACGGGCCCGGGTCGACCTCGCCGCCTGGGAGGACGGCCGCCGGGGAGCGGTCACCGTCGGCGCGTTCTCCAGCGCCATCACCGGCCTGCTGCCGCACGCCCTGCGGGCGCTGTCCGCGCACCACCCGGACATCCGCGTCCAGGTCGTCGAGGCCGGGGCGCCGGACGTCTTCACCCTCCTCGACGCCGGGGACGTCGACATCGCCGTGGCCGTGGACTTCGCCGCCGCCCCGCCCCGTACGGACCCGCGCTACACCCGCACCGCCCTGCTCGCCGACGTCCTCGACCTGGCGCTCCCCGCGACCCACCCCCGCGCGGACCGGGACCGGATCCCGCTGCCGGACCTGGCCGGGGACGTGTGGATCGTCGGCGACCCCGGCAGCTGCTGCGGAGCCGTCACCCGCTCGGTGTGCGCGGCCAACGGCTTCACCCCAGACATCCGGCACGCCGTCGACGACTGGACGGCCCTCGCGGCGCTGGTCGAGACGGGTGTCGGCATCGCGCTCGTCCCGCGCCTGGTCCAACCCCTGCACCGCCCGGGCCTGGTGCTGCGCCGGCCGGCCGGCCCGCCCCCGGTGCGGCACGTCTTCGCGGCCGTCCGCGCCGGCTCCGGCGGCGACCCGGTCCAAGCCGCCGTCCTCGACCGCCTGCGGGCGGCCGCCGCCGAAGTCGCCGAAGTCGCCGAAGTCGCCGAAACCGCCGAGGTCGCCGAGGTCGCCGAAGCTGCCGAGGTCGCCGGTGCGGACGGCGCCGACCTGGCCGGCGGCACCGGTGCCGCGCCCCCGTACCTGTCGAAGCGGGCGAACCTGTGAGTTCCCTGTGACTAGGATGAGATGACTTGACGTCAAGCACGGTACGGGGAGAGCTCATGCGGGACGAGGCAGCGGTCGGCGGGCCGGGGCGGGAGACCGGGGGGTGGCAGCCGCCGGTGGAGCTGAACACCGGTATCCCGCACCCGGCGCGGATGTACGACTACTACCTCGGCGGCAAGGACAACTTCCCGGCCGACCGCGAGGCTGCCGAGCAGGTCATCGCGGCGATGCCGGACGCCCGGCTCGGGGCCCGGATCAACCGCGACTTCCTCGGCCGGGCGGTGGAGTTCGCCGTGCAGCGGGGCGTCCGCCAGTTCCTGGACATCGGCACCGGGATCCCCGCCGTGGGCAGCACCGGCGAGGTCGCCCACCGGGTGGCCCCGGACGCCCGTGTGGTCTACGTGGACAACGACCCGATCGTCCTCACCCACTCCCGCGCCCTGCTGGCCCACCACCCCGTCGGCCACACCACCGTCCTCCACGCCGACCTGCGCGACCCGGAGGCGATACTCGGCGACCCCGGCCTGAAGGAGGCGATCGACCTCTCCCGCCCGGTGGCCCTGATGCTCGTCGCCGTCCTGCACTTCGTCCGCGACGAGGAGGGCGCCGCCGGCATCCTGGCCCGCCTGCGGGACGCCCTCGCCCCCGGGAGCCTGCTGATCATGTCGCACGGCACCCAGGACTTCATGACCCCCGAGGCGGTCGCGGAGACGACGCGGATCTACAGCCGCGCCAGCTCCCCCCTGGTCCTGCGGACCAAGGAGCAGGTCCAGGACTTCTTCGGCGACTTCGAGTTCGTCGACCCCGGTCTGGTCCAACTCCCGCTCTGGCGCCCGCAGACCGAGCTGCCGGAGAACTGGCAGCAGGCCGCCCCCGCCTACGCGGGCGTAGCGGTCAAGCGCTGACCCGCCCCGGCCGCCACCAGCTCCGACGGCGCACGGCGAGGCACCGCGCATCCCGTGCACCGCCGGGTGAGCCGGACAGGAGAACGACGTGCCGGGGACAGCTCCCACCGGTGCGGGTGACCACGACCGGGTGCCGGACCGGGAGCAGGCCCTGAAGTACGCGGTGCGGCACGTCGCGGTTGGCACATCGCGGGTGACCGGGTGGAGCTGGTCGGGGGAGTGGTGACCCTCGGATCGGCGTCCCGGGCGCACGAGAGCGCGGCCGAGCTGGTCCGCCGCCAGCTGACCCCGCGGCCGGAGACCCTCGGCCTGGTGTCCGGGTCCGGGACCCTTGATCTCCCCGGCTCGGAGAACTGGTCCGTTCCGGATCTCGCGGTGGTCCCGTCCGAGCTCGCGGCGAGGACCGAGGGTGAGCTCCTGTCGGACCGGACCGTCCTGGCGACGGAGGTGAGTCCTCCCTCGAACGCGGAGACGGACCGGGTCGTCAAGCGTCGCCGTTACGGCCGGTACGGCGCTCCGCCGTACCTCCTGGTGGACCGCTCCTGGTGGACCGCCAGAACCGCGAGTGCACCGTCTTCGGCGAGCCGACCCGGCTCGGCTTCGCGCGCGAGGACGGGCCGCACCCCTTCGGCACCCCCGTGCGTCTGCCCGCGCCGTTCGACCTGGAGCTGGACACGAGCCGGTGGTGGCGGGCGGCGGCCAGGCCGCATGCCCGGGGGCCGGCCACTGCGGCCCCGGGCCCCTGCGGACCTGGGCCGCTGCGGGGGCCGGTGGCCTGTGCCAGGCTGGCGGTGTGGAGGCGGAGCGCGGGGGCGGCGGGGTGCTGGACGTCGCGCCGACGGCGTGGACGGCGGTCGCGTGGCTGCCGCCGGCGGAGCTGTGGGAGCCGATCCAGGAGATCCGGTGGAAGCACGATCCGCAGGTGCGGCGGTGGCCGCCGCACGTGAACGTGCTGTTCGGGTTCGTACCCGAGTCCGAGTTCCGGCGGGCCGCGCCGCTGGTGGCCGCCGCGGTCGCGGAGGTCGCGCCGTTCACCGCGCGGCTGCAGGGGGTGCGGAGCTTCCGGCACCGGGCGTACGCGACGGTCTGGCTCGATCCGGCGGCGGCCGGCGCGGGACCGTGGACCGCCCTGTACCGGTCGCTGCTGGAGCGCTTCCCGCGCTGCGTCGGCCGGGGCGCGGGGTTCACCCCGCACCTCTCCCTCGGTCGGACCGGGGACCCGCGGCGCCTGGCCGCGGAGTGCGCCGCCCGGCTCGGCGGCCGGTCCGCGGAGGTCGCGGAGGTGGTGCTGCTCTCCCGGCGGGGCGGTGACGACCCGATGCGGCCCCGGGCGGCCGCCGCCCTGGGCACCGGCGAGCTCCGCTGGGAGCCGGAGCCCGCCCGGCCCCCGGGCGGTTGAGCCGGCCCGCCACCCCCGGCGCGGGGGCGGCAGGCCGGCTACGGCCGACCGACGCGGGTCAGCACTCCCACTTGTGCGAGCGCAGGAGGACGCCCGCGCCCCCGTTCTCGGAGAAGTTCCCGCGCGCACCGGCCGCGGTGCACGTCACCCGCCTGCCGGTGTACTCGGCGCCGGTGTAGAACGCCACCGGGCGGCCGGTGTCGCCGTTGTTGTAGACCGACCGGACCGGAGTGGTGGCCGACCAGCTGCAGGCGTTGTGTCCGCCCTGCCAGTCCGGGTCGTCCAGCGGCCACGCGCACACCTTTCCGGTCCCGTTGGCACCGCTGTAGGCGCAGACGTTGCCCTCGGTGCACATCCAGGCCTGGGCCGACGCGTGCGCCGCGGTGGGCAGCGCGAGCACGGCGGTCGAGGCGACGGCGGCGAGGCCGCCGATCAGCGCGGTGCGGAGACGGTTCGTTCCCATCGTTCGCATGGGGGTTTCCCTTCGTGGGGTGGTGGACCGGCGGCGCGGCGGCCGGCCGGGTGGTACCGGTGGTACGAGTGGTGTGAGTGGCGTGAGTGGTCCGGGTGGGTTTCAGGCGCCCGGCACGGAGACGTAGCCCGAGACCTTCAGGCCGTCGCTGCCGCTGGTGGCGGTGTCGGGGTCGATGTGACGCCGGGTCACCCGGTCGTGGATGTTGCCGTCCACCGTGTCGACGGTGCCGTCGCCGTTGACGGCGACGACCACCGCGACGTGTCCGCCGGGCGTCGCCGCCCTCGGAGCGCCGTAGACCAGCAGGTCGCCCGGCTGCGGGTGCGCGCCCTTCACGGGCTGCCAGAGCCTGTGCTCCTGGCCCCAGGCGCCGACCCCACGGCCGGTCAGGTCCCCGGGCACGCTCCGGACGCCGGCGTGACGCCAGACCCACTCCACGAACGCCGCGCACCACGGGGTGGTCGCGCACTTCTGCCCCTTCTCGGGCAGGTACTTGTCGCAGTCGGCGCTCTTCTCGGCGACGCCGACCTGGTCGCGGGCCGTTTCGACGACCTTCTCCCGCAGCGCGGACGCGGCGGAGCGGTCGGCGCCGGAGGAGTTGCTGGCGGAGGAGGGGGTGGCGGAGGAGTGGGCGTCCGTGCCCCGGGCACCGGCGCTCGGGGCGCCGACGGTGGACAGTCCGATCGCGGTGGCCAGCGTCGCGGCGAGCAGCAGGCCGGTGCGCCGGGTGGTGTGGTTCGTCAACGCAGTGACTCCGTTCGTGTGTACCTGGCCGCATCCGGGCAGGGCGGATACGCCCAGGTGAGGGGGGAGGTCGGGGCTGCCGGGTGGCTCCACCGGCTGCGACAAGCCTGACACCACCTCAGGCCGGCTCTCTACGCTGTGCGGGCGATCGGCCATGCGGGCGTATGCAGGCGCTCATGCAGGGCTGTGACCTGGGGCTATGCACGCACGAGGGAGGGCGCTTTCGATGTCGCACGGGGGAGTGGCGGGGGATCCGGGGCGGACGGGCGCAGCACGGGCGCGCGCCGACCTGGCGGCGGCGCTCAAGACCTGGCGTCGCGAGGCGGGCAACCGCTCGCAGCAGGCGGTGGGCGAGCGGATCGGGATCGACCAGACGACCCTCTCCCGCTACGAGAACGGCCGCCAGCGGGTGCCGCGGGAGGTGGTCCTCCTACTCGCCGACACCTACGGCCGCCCCGAGGCGGACCGGCGCCGTGCGTTGGACCTCTGGGACGCGGCCGGGCGGGAGGACCGGCCCGAGTCGGGCGCCGCTCGGCCTGCCGCTCCGGCCGGGCCACCTGGTGCCGCGCCGGACGGCGTCGATCCGGTCGGCGTCGATCCGGCCGAACCGCCCGCCCCCGCCGGGACGCCCGCCCCTCCCGGGGCGCTCCGCCGCCGTACCGCCGCGCGTCGATCGGTGGCGGCCGGGATCCTGGGTGCCTGCGCCCTCGCCGTGGCCGCCCTGCTCGCCGCCAACGGCCGGGCCCCCGAGGAGCCGACCGACCGGAGCGTCGCCGTCGACGACGCGCAGGCCGCGCCGGCCGACCTGGCCGACCTGTCCGCCCTGGCCACTCCGTCCGCCACCCCGGCCGCCCGGATGCCGAGCGAGCGTCCCGGCATCGAGAAGGACACGATCGGTCCCGACAGTCGCTGCAGTCAGCCGTTCCGCGTCAACGCCACGGTCACCTGGCGGGTGTGCGCCAGGGTGCAGGAGAACGAGCTCTCCTTCGCCGTCAAGATCACCAATGCGGGCCGCAACCCGGTGACCGTCAAGACCCGCGTCCAGTACGCCCGGAGCGGCACCGTCCACCCCTGCCCCGGCGCCCCGGCCCTGCATCCGCTCGACCTGGCCCCGGGCCGGACCGCGGTGACCGAGCAGGCGACCTGCACGATCGGGCGGCCCGACGCCCCGGCCGCCGTCCAGGCCATGGGCTGGGTCGTCGCCGCGGACGCGACCGAGGGGACGTACCACCTGTCGCCGACGGCCCACGTCTACCCGGACCACGTCATCTGGGTGCCGGACCTGTTGTGAAGCGCCCGCACGCCGTCCCGCCCGCACCCGCCGTCCCCGCCCGCACCCGCCGTCGTTCCGCCGGTGCGCGGCGTTCGGCCCGCGGTCGGTCCCCCGCGGTCAGTCCTGCGGTCGGTCC
Organism: Kitasatospora sp. NPDC127111; assembly: GCF_042677465.1. Taxonomy (NCBI): domain Bacteria; kingdom Bacillati; phylum Actinomycetota; class Actinomycetes; order Kitasatosporales; family Streptomycetaceae; genus Kitasatospora; species Kitasatospora sp. NPDC127111. The sequence goes on along the minus strand of NZ_JBHXTG010000084.1, from coordinate 28,444 downwards.
CGCGTTCGGTTCCGCGTGACGGCGAGCTCGACCTCCCGGCGCGTCCCGTCGCCCGGAACGGGGACCGACAGCCCGGTCGCCCGGAAGCCGGCCTTCACCTCCAGCGCGTGCGCCCGGGGGTTGGCCTCGTGGACGAACAGCCGCACCCGGTCGACCCGCGGCTCGGCCAGCGACCAGGACCACTCCAGCACGGCTCCGAACAGCGCCCAGTCGTCGTCCGCCACCGCCCTGATGAGGTGCTTAACGAGCATGATCATCGCATCCGCCCCGCACGGCCCGAGCGGTGGGCCGCTCACCGTCCGCGCGGGCCGGCAGGCGGGAGTCCGAGGACAAGCCCTAGGGTCGGGATCCCAGCGCCGCCCAGGAGGAGCCGTATGACCAGCGAAGCAGCCCCGTTCGACGAGCTGGACCGGAGGATCCTGCGCGCCCTGGTCGACAACGCCAGAGCCAGCTTCGCCGAGATCGGCGCCACCATCGGGCTGTCCGCCAGTGCGGTCAAGCGCCGGGTCGACCGGATGCGGCGGGACGGCGTGATCACGGGGTTCAGCGCCACGGTCAGGCCGGCCGCGCTCGGCTGGCGCACGGAGGCGTACGTCGAGGTGTACTGCGACAGCGCCGCCCCGCCCCGGCGCCTCGCCGAGGTGGTGCGGGGCTACCCGGAGATCACCGCCGCCATGACGGTGACCGGCGCCGCCGACGCGCTGCTCCACATCCGGGCCACCGACGTCGGCCACTTCGAGGAGGTGCTCGAACGCATCAGGAGCGAGCCGTTCATCCGCAAGACGGTCAGCAGCCTCGTCCTCTCCCACCTGCTGCCGGAGAGCCCGGAGGCCGGTCTGCACCCCTCCGCGGCCGAGGACGCAACGAAGCTGCGCTGAACCCCGCCGGAACGCAGCGATCGTGCGCACCTGAGCAGCCGATCACCCTTGTCGCGCACCACGGCCGCTTCCTACCGTTGAGGCATCCCGATCACCACTCACCGGAAGCGGAGGGACCGCGCCGTGCCGTCCGCCACCGGTGTCACCCGCGCACCGCGCCCGCGCACCGGACCCGTGCCGCGGAACCCGTGCACCGGACCGGTGCGGCCCCGGTGCCGCGCCCAGGAGAGCCGCCCATGACCAGCCCCATCGCCGTCACCGACCCCGCCCTCGCCGCCGGACCCACCGCCGCCGCCGGGTCGCGCTCCTCCGCCGAGCTGATCCGCGCGGAGGAGCCGGTCCTCGCGCACAACTACCACCCGCTGCCCGTCGTCCTCGCCCGGGCCGAGGGCGTGTGGGTCGAGGACGTCGAGGGCCGGCGCTACCTCGACCTGCTGGCCGGCTACTCGGCGCTGAACTTCGGCCACCGCCACCCCGCCCTGGTCGAGGCCGCGCACCGGCAGCTCGACCGGCTCACCCTCACCTCCCGGGCCTTCCACCACGACCGCCTCGCCGGCTTCGCCGAGGGGCTCGCCGAACTCACCGGCCTGGACATGGTGCTGCCGATGAACACCGGCGCCGAAGCGGTGGAGAGCGGCATCAAGCTCGCCCGCAAGTGGGCCTACGAGGTCAAGGGCGTCGCCCCCGACCGGGCGACCATCGTGGTGGCCGACGGCAACTTCCACGGCCGCACCACCACCATCGTCGGCTTCTCCACCGACGACACCGCCCGCGCCGGCTTCGGCCCCTTCACCCCGGGCTTCCGCATCGTCCCCTACAACGACCTCGCCGCACTCGAGGCCGCCGTCGACGAGACCACGGCCGCCGTGCTGATCGAACCCATCCAGGGCGAGGCCGGCGTCCTCATCCCGGACGACGGCTACCTCGCCGGCGTCCGCGAACTCACCCGGCGCGCCGGGTGCCTGTTCATCGCCGACGAGATCCAGTCGGGCCTCGGCCGCACCGGCCGCACCCTCGCGGTCGACCACGAGGACGTCCGCCCGGACCTCGTGCTCCTCGGCAAGGCGCTCGGCGGCGGCATCGTCCCGGTCTCCGCCGTGGTCGGCCACCGCGAGGTCCTCGGCGTGCTGCGCCCCGGCGAGCACGGCTCCACCTTCGGCGGCAACCCGCTCGCGGCGGCGGTCGGTTCGGCCGTCGTCGAGCTGCTGGCCACCGGCGAGTTCCAGCGCCGCGCGGCCGACCTGGGCGAGGTGCTGCGCAGCGGCCTGGCGGACCTGCGGGGCAAGGGCGTCACCGGCTTCCGGGCCCGCGGCCTCTGGGCCGGGGTCGACATCGACCCGGCCCTCGGCACCGGCCGCGAGATCAGCGAACGGCTCCTGCGCGAGGGCGTCCTGGTCAAGGACACCCACGGCGCCACGATCCGGCTCGCCCCACCGCTGACCATCACGCGCGAGGAACTGCAGCAGGCACTCGCCGCCCTCGGCACCGTCCTCGCGCGGCACGGGTAGCGGCACGCGGGAGCTCCGTGCGGCCGTCCTCCGGGAAGTGACGCTCCGGGAGGACGGCCGGGGTCGTCCGGGCGGTCAGTCCGTCCGGTGGGGGCCTGCCGGGGCGGCCGGCGCGGTGAGGACCTTCAGCGCGACCGACGGGTGGAACAGCGTGGCGGGGGAGGCGGTCATGTTCACCACCCGGACGAACCGGGCCCAGACCTCGGCGTCCTTCACCGCGACCTGGAACAGGCGGGTGTTGTACCAGTGCGCGATCCGCGCGCCGAGTTGCTGCCGGTCGGGGTTCCACATGAGGTCGGAGTTGGTGGACAGGGTCCAGGGCGGGAGCAGCAGCCGCGCCACCCGCTTCTGGTAGGCCCGGGCGAGGCCGTCCAGGCCCTCCGCGGGCCGCCGCCGCGCGAGCATCGTGCGCAGCAGGTCCGCCTCCAGCGCGGCCACCGTCAGGCCCTGCCCGTAGACGGGGTTGAAGACGCAGACCGCGTCCCCGAGGGCGAGCAGCCGCTCCGGCCAGTTCCGCGCGGCGTGGTACTGGCGCCACTGGTTGTCGAGGTTGGTGTAGCGGTAGGTGGGCTCCTGGACGGTCCGCTGCGCGATCTGCTCGGCGAGGCGCGGATTGCGCAGGCCCTTGGCGAAGCCGAGGTAGCCGTCGTCGTCGGTGGGCGGCTCGTCGTCGAAGGCGAACAGCGAGCACGTCCAGCGGTTGCGCTCGACCGCCAGGAGCGCGCCGGCCTCCCGCACGCGGGGGGCGAACAGCATCTGGTAGGCGAGCTGGAAGTCCGCCGGCCGCTCCTCGGACCGGTCGAAGGTCATGGTGGTGTAGGTGACCTTCGCCCGGACCACCCGCTTCGGCGGCACCGTCACCCCGGCGGCCCGCAGCCACTCCTCGACCTTGCTGGTGCGGCCGGAGGCGTCCACCACCAGATCGGCGGTGATCTCCTCCGGGTCGGCCCCCTGCCGGCCGACCCGGACCCCGGTCACCCGGCCGGACGGGGTGTGCAACAGGCCCTCGCACCGCGTGGCGGACAGCACCGTCACCTCCGGGAGCGCCAGTACCCGCCCCCGGATCCGCCGCTCCAGCTCGTCCCGGGTGAAGGTCTGGATCATGACCCCGGTCCGCGCCCGCGGGGCGAACCCGGTCGGGAGCAGGAAGTCGATCCCCTCCCCGTAGTCGAACACCGGCGCCCCGAGCGCGGCGAGTTCGGCGCGCAGCCCCGGGAACAGCCGCTCCAGCACCTCCCCGCCCCTGGCGAGCATCGCGTGCGCGTGGTAGCCCTGCGGCGCGCTCGGATGCGTCCCGGTCCGCTCGTCCACCGCGTCCCGCTCGACGACCACCACCTCGCCGAAGAACTCGGCCAGCACCCGCGCGGTCACGAGCCCCGCGTAGCTGCCGCCGATGACGACGGCCTTCCCCGATGCGTACTTCTTGCCCATCCGGCCTCCGCCAGCAGATTCCGACCGACCCGGGACCACCATGGCGCCAACTACCGGCAGGGCGCACTCGATTGAGGAGAAGTCCACCCGATCGAGGGGCGCAAAAACGTTCGTTCACCCCGGGCGGGGCGCCGCCTGCGGACCGTCGGCGCCCGACAGCCGGCACCGGACCGCCGGCGCCCGGGCCCTACCGGGGGCGGCGCCCCGAGGTGCGGTGCCAGTGGTCGCGGGCCGCCGCCAGCTCCGCCCGCGCCGCCTTCAACCGGGTGTCCAGCCGGTGGCGTTCGGTGATCTCGGCGAGTTCCTCGCGCGCCCGGTCCCGGGCCGTGGTGTCCGCGCGCGCGGCGTCCAGGTCGGCCTCGGCCGCCGCGATCATGACGGTCCGTCGCTCGCGGAAGTCGTTCTCGTCCGCCGCCGCGTTCTGCACCCGGACGGCGAACCGGCGCACGTCGTCCTCGGCGTGCTCGCCGTGCGCGTACGTCTCGTGGTGGACGCGGCCGTCCGGCCGGGTCAGGTAGAGGTGCGACGTGCCGCCGGAGTGCTCGTCGCGGACCCGCAGCCCGGCCAGCGGTATCGACGTCCCGTCGAAGGCCACGACGTGCTCGTGCAGGGCGGCCCCGCCGAACCGGACGAGCACGGCGCCACTGCCCGGGTCGCCGAGCCGGTCCAGGTGGCGCTGCGCCGCGCGCACCCGCTGCCGGTGGGCCGCCGTCCTGCGGTGGACCGTCAGCCGGGCGCCGGCCATCTCCCGGCCCGCCGCCCACCTGAGCCGGCGCACCGCCCGGCGCGCCGCCGCGAGCCTCCGCCGCTCGGCCGCGTAGGTACCGGCGAAGGCGCGTTCCCAGCCGCCGGGGAAGCTCCACAGCCGCCACCCCACCGAGGCCGCGCAGCCGGCCACCACCAGCAGCACCCAGAACACGACGTCCATCCCGCCCCTTCCCGTTCGGCACGTCCTCGCCCTCGGCGAGCCGCGGCGAGCGCCGCGTGCGCGTGATACCCCGCTGGCGCGCGCGGATGCGTCCCGGCCCGCTCGTCCGCGGCGCGCCGCCCGGCGCACCGGCGCCTTCGGCCGTCGCGCCTCCCGGGCGCCCGCGCCCCGCAGAACGGGCAGCAGAACGGGCACCGGAAAATCGGTTGCGTCGATCTTCGAAAGCGCTAAGCTCTCCACCGTTCCCACCACGGCGCCCGCCGTGGCCCCGACGCGTGCCGCAGTGCTTCCGCACCGCCGCGCGAGGACTGACGTAGTGACGAAGAGGAGGTGCGTCCCAATGGTTGCCGCCCTGTCGCGGCGCGCCTTCGTGTGCGCGCCATACGCCTCTCTCTTCCGTCATTCGCCCACCGGCTGACGACGCGCCACCTCCGGCGCACCGGTGGGCCGTTCCCCAGGAGCCACCGCAGTGCGCGAGCGCTTTTCCGACAGCGAATCCTTCTCCCGTATCCGCGCCAAGGGCGCACGCCGTCGCGGCCGCCGATCCGAGCGGTTCGATGAATACGAGCCCGAGATCTACGACTTCGGCGCTTTCGGCGACGACCGCCAGTCGTCGCACGCCGATCACCAAGGCCACCACGACAACCACGTCAACCGAGACGGCTTCGACGGCTCCGCTCTCGCCCCGGCGCCGGCCACCGACGGCCCCGCCGAGGGGGACCGCTGGTCCACCTGGGACCAGTCCACCCCCACCGAGAAGGGCCCCGAGCCGCGCCCCGCCTGGGTGGTGACCGAGCTCGCGGCCGTCGACACCGAACTCGGCATCGTGAAGACCGGCAAGGAGGCCGACGTCTTCCTCCTGGAGCGCGGCGTACCCGGCACCGAGCGGCGCACGCTGATGGCCGCCAAGCGCTACCGCGACGCCCAGCACCGGATGTTCCACCGCGACTCCGGATACCTGGAGGGCCGCCAGCACAAGGAGTCCCGGATCACCAGGGCCATGGCGAAGCGCACGGCGTTCGGCAAGGAGGCCATCGCCGGCCAGTGGGCCGGCGCCGAGTTCGCGGCGCTGTGCCGGCTCTGGTCGGCCGGTGTGGCCGTCCCGTACCCGGTGCAGATCACCGGCACGGAGATCCTGATGGAGTTCGTCGGCGACGAGAACGGCACGGCCGCGCCCCGGCTCGCCCAGCTGCGCGCCGAGGAGGCCGACCTCGAGGACCTCTGGGAGCAGCTCGGCCACAGCCTCGCGCTGCTCGCCCGCGACGGCTACGCGCACGGGGACCTCTCGGCGTACAACATCCTGGTCCACCGGGGCCGGTTGGTGATCATCGACGTGCCGCAGATCGTGGACGTCGTCGCCAACCCGCGCGGACGCTCCTTCCTGGAGCGGGACGTGCGCAACGTCGGCGCCTGGTTCACCGCCCGCGGCCTGCCCGAGCGGCGGGTCGGCGAGCTGGTCGAGGCCCTGACCTTCGACGCCCGCCTGGGGTGAAGGTGAGGGGGTGAACAGGTGAGGGTGGCCGGCGCCCCCGGCCACCCACCTCCACCCTCGGTGCCCGCCCGCGGTGCCCGTGTGAGAGGGTCGGCAGCCCGGACGGACAGGAGGCACCGATGGAAGGGACCGTGACCGAGGCCGCACCCGGCCCCGGAGGCCGCGTGCTGGTGGTGGACGACGACGCGGCGATCCGGCGCACCCTGGAACGCGGCCTGCGGCTGAGCGGATTCTCGGTGACCCTCGCCGAGGACGGCGAGACCGCGCTCGCCCGCCTCGGCGACGCCGACCCCGCCGGGCCCGCCGCCGACGTCCTCGTCCTCGACGTGTCGATGCCGGGAATCAGCGGCGCCGACGTCTGCCGCACCCTCCGCACTCGCGGCGACGACCTCCCCGTCCTCATGCTCTCCGCCCTCGACGAGCCCGCCGACCGGGTGGCCGGGCTCCAGGCGGGCGCGGACGACTACCTGGTGAAGCCGTTCGCCCTGGAGGAACTCGTCCTGCGGCTGCGCGCCCTGCTGCGCCGCAGGCCCCCGCAGCCGCGCGACCTCGTCGCGGCCGGGCCGCTGGTGATCGACCCGGCGACCCGGCAGGCCCGCCTGCACGGCGAGGAACTCCGGCTCACCCGGCGGGAGTTCGAACTGCTCACCCAACTCGCCCGCAACGCCGGCCTGGTGCTCTCCCGGGAGGTGCTGCTGGAGCGCGTCTGGGGCTACGACTTCGACGTGCGCAGCGACGCCGTCGACACCTTCGTCAGCTACCTGCGGCGCAAGCTCGAGTCGGGCGGGCGCCCGCGGATGCTCCACACCGTCCGGGGCGTCGGTTTCGTCCTGCGGCTGCCCGACGGCGACGGGCCGGGCCGGCGGTGAGGCTCTCCACCCGGATCGCGCTGTGGGCCGCCGCCGTGGTGCCGCTGCTGGTGGTGCTGGCCGGGCTGCTGCTCCTGCCGCTGGTCGGCCGGGACCTGCGGCACCAGCAGGACGCCGGACTCAACGACCGTGCGGCCGCCGTCCTGCCGTCCGTCCGGGCCCTGGTGGCCGCCGACAGCAAGGGCCGTCCCAAGGCCGAGCAGAACCAGCAGCGGAAGGTGCTGGACGCCGCCCTGGACGCCGGCGTCCGGGTGGCCGCCGAGGACGGTACGGTCCTGCTGTCGGTGGGCCCGCAGCCCGCCGACGCGGCCGTGCTCCCGGCCGCGCCCGGCGGACCGGCGACCGTGCGCGAACAGGGCACCGCCTGGCGGGTGCTGACCGTCCGGGTCGGGGCCACCGGGACGGGCGCCGGCGGCGGCACGCTCTGGGTGATGGCCCCCGCGGGGCAGGCGGACCGGCAGACGGCCGCCGTACGGCGCCGCGTTCTGCTCGTGGCGCTGATCGCGGCGCCGGTCTCCGCACTGATCGGCTTCGTCGTCGCGGAGCGGGCGACCGTGCCGCTGCGCCGGCTCAGCCGCCGCGCCGCCACCCTCGACCCGGCGGCGCCGGTGGCCCCGGCGGCCTCGGTCGGTCCCGGCGGTCCGAGCGGACCGGACGGACCGGGCGGCGCGCACGGGACGGACGCGGACGCCGGGGGAGGCGCCGGTGCCCCGGCTGGTCACGGGTTCGTCGCGGAACGGACGGGCACCACCGAGGTCGACGAGCTCTCCGCCGCGCTCGCCCTGCTGCTGTCCCGCTACGACGAACAGGCCCGGCGCACCGCCCAGGCCCTGGACACCGCCCGCTCGTTCTCCTCCGCCGCCTCCCACGAGCTGCGGACCCCGATGATGAGCCTGCGCACCAACCTGGACGTGCTCGCCGCCCACCCGGACCTGCCCGCCGCCGACCGCGCGGAGATCGTCGCCGAGCTGCGCGACGACCACACCCGGCTGCTCGACCTGCTCACCGCGCTGAGCACCCTGGCCCGCGGTGACCTGGTCCAGCTGGACGCGTTCCGGTCGGTGGACCTCGCCGAACTCACCGAAGCCGAGGCCGCCGAGGCCGGGCGCCGCCACCCGCGGGCGGCCTTCACGGTGCACGCGCCGGGAGAGGTGCGGGTGTTCGGCTGGGAACCGGGCCTGCGGATCATGCTCGCCAACCTGCTCGGCAACGCCGCCGTCCACGGCCGCGACGGCCGGCAGCCGGCCCGGGTCACGGTCCGGCTCGCGGCCGAAGCCGGCTGGGCGCTGCTCACCGTGGACGACCGCGGTCCCGGCGTCGCGCCGGCCGAGCGGGAGGCGGTGTTCGGGCGGTTCCACCGCCGGCGCGACAGCCCCGGCTCGGGCCTCGGCCTCACCCTGGTCGCCCAGCAGGCCGCCCTGCACCGCGGCACCGTCCGGATCACGACCCCGCCCGGCGGCTCCGGCTGCCGGCTGGAGGTCCGGCTGCCGCTGCCCCGCCCCGACGCGCCGACCGTCGAGCTGCCGGCCCGCCGCGACTGGATCACCGCCCCGGGCCGCTGACCACCGCTCCCGCGCCCCCGCTCCGGCACGACCCCCTTTCCCCAAGGACCCTTCCCCCACGGACCCGTTCGCCATGGGCCCCTTCCACACGGCCCCCTTCCACAAGGAATCCACAAGAAGCCGTCCTACGCTCCTCGCGACCGTCCCGGCACCGGGACCCGCAACCGCGAAAGGACGCTCCATGCCCGCCAACCGCACGTCCGCCCGCCGCCGGGCCGCCGCCCTCGGCGCCCTTGCCCTCGCCGGCTCCCTCCTCGCCGCCGCGCCCGCGCACGCCGACGGCGGCAACGGCTCGCCCTCGGGCGCCCCGACCACCGCGGCGACGCCGAAGAACGACGGCGCGAAGCACATCTGCAAGCGCTTGCCCAAGACCGAGGAGCGGATCACCAAGGCGCTGAACCGGCTCAACGGGGACGCCACCGTGGTGGGCTCGGTCGCCCGCCTCCAGCAGCGCGCCACGGAGGCCAAGGCCGCCGGCCACGCCGAGATCGAGACCTACCTCACCAACCGGCTGACCGCCCGCAAGGCCCTGGTCACCACCCTGCAGGCCCGCCAGACCGACCTCAAGTCCGTCGCGACCTGGTGCGCCGCCCACAACGACGGGGCCGGCAAGTGACCGCCCGCCCCGCCGCCGCCCTCGCGGCCCTGACCCTGGCCGCGGCCGCCCTGCTCACCGCCTGCGGCCCCTCACAGAGCCACCCCGCCGGCGGCACCGCCGACAGCGCCCAGGTGCAGGACATGCAGCAGAAGCTCGACAGCGCCGACGACGCGGCAGCCCAGGCCGACACCGACGCGGCCGCCGACAACGGCTGACCACCGACGGGCGGACCGCCTGGCCCCCAGCCGGTCCGCCCGCCACCGCCACGACGCGCGGCGCCACCCCGGGAGCGGCGACCGGGCCGTTGCGACCGGGCCGTTGCGTCCGGGCCGTTGCGCTCGGGCAGCGCGACCGGCCGTCGCGACTCGCCGCGGACGCCGACCCCACGCCGACCCCACGCCGACCTCACGCGGACCTCCACGCCGACCCGGATCCGGCCCCGGCGGGGCTACCGGCGCTACCGAGGCTACCGCCGCTACCAGGGCGGCCGGTGCTCCCGGAGCGGTGAGCGGAGGCTTCCGCGTGTTCTCCCCGCCGTACGGGCCACGGTGCGGGACCATACGGGCGAAAGGGTAGAAACCAAGCGAGGAAGAGAGGGCGGACGTGTCCGGCAGCGAGAGCGAAAACCCGGCAGTTCCCTCCCCCACCCCCACGTCGACCCGCCCCAGGACGAACCGGGACTGGTGGCCCAACCAGCTGGACCTCCAGGTGCTGCACCAGCACTCGCCCCGTTCCAACCCGATGGACGAGGACTTCGACTACGCGGCGGAGTTCGCCACCCTCGACGTCGACGCGCTGAAGCGGGACGTCATCGACCTGATGACGAAGTCGCAGGACTGGTGGCCCGCCGACTACGGTCACTACGGACCGCTGTTCATCCGGATGAGCTGGCACGCCGCCGGCACCTACCGCATCGCGGACGGCCGGGGCGGCGGCGGCAGCGGCGCCCAACGCTTCGCGCCGCTCAACAGTTGGCCGGACAACGCCAGCCTGGACAAGGCGCGGCGGCTGCTGTGGCCGGTCAAGCAGAAGTACGGCCGGAAGATCTCCTGGGCGGACCTCCTCGTGTTCGCCGGGAACTGCGCCATGGAGTCCATGGGCTTCCGGACGTTCGGCTTCGGCTTCGGGCGCGAGGACATCTGGGAGGCCGAGGAGATCTTCTGGGGCCCCGAGGACACCTGGCTCGGCGACGAGCGCTACAGCGGCGACCGCCAACTCGCCAAGCCGTTCGGTGCCGTGCAGATGGGGCTGATCTACGTGAATCCGGAGGGCCCCAACGGCAATCCGGACCCGGTGGCCGCCGCCCGCGACATCCGGGAGACGTTCGGGCGCATGGCCATGAACGACGAGGAGACCGTCGCGCTCATCGTCGGCGGCCACACCTTCGGCAAGTGCCACGGCGCCGTCGACCCGTCGTACCTCGGTCCCGAACCGGAGGCCGCCCCCCTCGAACAGCAGGGGCTGGGCTGGCGCAACACGTACGGCAGCGGCAAGGGCCCCGACACGCTCACCAGCGGGCTCGAGGGCGCGTGGACCACCGCACCGACGACGTGGGACAACGGCTACCTGGACACCCTGTTCCGGTACGACTGGGAGCTGACCACCAGCCCCGCCGGCGCCCACCAGTGGAAGCCCACCGACCCCGCGGCGCAGGACACCGTGCCGGACGCGCACGACCCGTCGAAGCGGCACGCCCCGATGATGCTGACGACGGACCTCGCGCTGCGGAAGGACCCGGTCTACGAGCCGATCTGCAGGCGCTTCCACGCCAACCCGGACCAGCTCGCCGAGGCGTTCGCCAAGGCCTGGTACAAGCTGCTGCACCGCGACATGGGCCCGGTCTCCCGCTACCTCGGACCGTGGGTTCCCGAACCGCAGCTGTGGCAGGACCCGGTTCCCGAGGTCGACCACGAGCTGGTCTCCGACGAGGACGTCGCCGCCCTCAAGGACCGGATCATCGACTCCGGCCTGGGCATTCCGCAGCTGGTCACCACGGCGTGGGCGGCGGCGGCGAGCTTCCGCGGCACCGACAAGCGCGGCGGGGCCAACGGGGCGCGGATCCGGCTGGCGCCGCAGAAGGACTGGGCGGTCAACGACGTGCCCGAGGTGGCCGACACGGTGCGGCGGCTGGAGGAGGTCCAGCGGGACTTCAACGGCGCGCAGACCGGCGGCAAGAGGATCTCGCTCGCCGACCTGATCGTCCTCGGCGGCTGCGCGGCGGTCGAGCGGGCCGCGCGCAACGCCGGGCACCCCGTCACGGTCCCGTTCGCGCCGGGGCGCACGGACGCCTCGCAGGAGCAGACCGACGTGGAGTCGTTCGCCGTGCTCGAACCACGGGCGGACGGGTTCCGCAACTACCTGCGGCCCGGCGAGAAGCTGTCACCGGAGACCCTGCTGCTCGACCGCGCGAACCTGCTGACGCTGTCCGCGCCCGAGATGACGGTCCTGGTCGGCGGCATGCGGGCGCTGAACGCCGGCTTCCGGGGCTCCCAGCACGGCGTCCTCACGCAGCGGCCGGAGGCGCTGACCACGGACTTCTTCGTCAACCTGCTCGACATGGGCACGGAGTGGCGGGCGTCGGAGTCGGAGGCGAACGTCTACGAGGCGCGGGACCGCGCGACGGGCGAGACGAAGTGGACGGCCACCGCCGTCGACCTCGTCTTCGGGTCGCACTCCCAGCTGCGCGCCCTCGCCGAGGTCTACGCCTCCGACGACGCGCACGAGAAGTTCGTGCGCGACTTCGTGGCGGCGTGGACCAAGGTGATGAACCTCGACCGGTTCGACCTGCGCTGAGCGGTCGAGCGGCTGAGTGACGGTGCCCGGCCGGCCCCGACGGGCCGGCCGGGCACCGTCGTGCGGGGCGGTGGCGCGACCGCCGGACCCCGTCGGAGCCCCTTCCAACCCGGATCGCACGAAGTGTTGAGAAGCCGTGCACGCCACGCACAGCAGCGGGGGCCGTTCATGCCTGGATTCAAGGCGCTGCGGGCCGGCGCGAGGTGGGGCTTCTCCGGACCGGGGACGGCGGCACGACCGGCCGTCCGACCGGCACGGGCGGCAGACCGGGTCACCCGGCGGGGACGAGGCGCACGCGGAGCACGGCCCGCCAGTCCTTGACGGTGAGCCAGAACTCGTCGGTGGGAACCCCCCGAGCAGAGTCGCGACCGCCGCGGTCAACGCTGAAACGCATGCACACGAAATGCCACGGCCCAGCAGCCTGCCACGCACGTCCACGCCCGCGACCCACCGGCGACTCCCGCGTTCCGTACGCATCACATCCGCGGGACCGGCCGCGACGTCCGCACCATCGGGGCCGGGGCCCCGCTCCCGGAGCCGGGTCTGGACAACGGGTGGGGGAGTGGGTCAGTGTTCACCGTCATGACGCTCCCGTTCCCCTCGCGCTGTCCTGCCGGCGCGCGCACCGCGCTCTTCGAGGCGGTCACCGCGGTCGGCGACGAGGCCATCGCCCTGCTCGCCGGCTGTCGTGGCGACACCCCGATACCCGGCGCCGAGTGGACGGTCGCCGAGGCAGCCGCCCACCTGGCGATGGCCAACGAGCTGATGGCCGCACTGGCCGCCGGCGAGGAACGGCCGTACGGGGACGGGAGCGCGGGGTCGCTGGCCGCGGCGAACGCGGCCTCGTTGGCCGCGCGGCCGGAGCGGGACCCGGCCGTGCTGGCCGGGGAGATCGCCCGGCGGGCACGGGAGTTCACGGTGGCGGCCGGCCCGCGTCCCGGCACCGAGCCGGTGCTGACCCCGCTCGGCCCGATGGACCTGGACACCCTCGGCGCGTACCTGCTGACCCACATGCTGGGCCACCTCTACGACATCGCCGTCGCCCTCGGGCGGCCGCACCCGATCGACCGGCACCGCGTCGGGCTGACGATGCCGTTCCTGCGGGCGGCCATGCCGCGGGTGACGGACGCCCGTGCCGCGGCCGGGCACAACGCCTGCTACAAGCTGCGAGTGCGCGGCCTGGGCGGGTTCGCGGTGACCTTCACGGACGGTGCCGCCGTGGTGAACCCGGAGCCGCCGCGGCGCCCGGACTGCACGATCCTCACCGAGCCGGTGGCGTTCTTCCTCATCGCGCTGGGCCGCTACACCGCCGTCGACGCCCTCGCCCGGGGCAAGGTGCTCGCCTGGGGCCGCCGGCCGTGGCTGGCCCCGGCCTTCCCCGGGCTGTTCGCGGCCCCCTGAGCCCGGCGGGCGACGGCCCCCGGGACACCGCTTGAACACGCGCGCGCCGGAAATCTTCCGGTCAGCCACCGCCCAAGTGACACCTCTTCACCGTCTGGAGCCGAAGGATTTCCTGCCCTCTGGGCAGGAGGCCTGCCGCCGGGCACGGCACGCCGCCGCCCTGGTCCTGGGCCCTCAGCCCTCGACGATCAGCTCCGGGTGGTGGTGCAGCATGGCGGTGACGACCGCCTCGGGCCCCACGGGCAGGGTGTTCGCGGAGATGTTCGCCGGGCCGTAGCCCAGACGACGGTTGGAGGAGGCGGTCGCCCGGACGATCCGCGGGGCCCGGGCCAGGTACCCGGCCGGGTCGTGCAGGACCAGCTCGATCATCCGCTGGGTGGCGCCCCCGACGCTGATCGCCCGGATCCGGACCGCGGCGATCTCGCTCCAGGCGATCCGCCCGAGCTGGATGCCTTCCAGCCCGGTCGCGTCGAGCACCAGCTCGGGCCGGCCCCGGACGAGGCGGCTCGTGAGCACCGCGGCACAGAGGCCGAAGAACGGCACCGCCAGCCCGCCGGCGAGCACCGCCTTCACCGAGTCGTGCCCCGCCAGGAAGGCCGCGCCCAGGGCCACGAACGCCACCGACCCGGCCAGCATCAGGACCGTCCGGAGCCGGGACGAGTGGTACACGGTCGGCGCCGGGGCCGCGGTCTCTTCGATCACGCGGCACAAGCTAGCGCCCGCCGTCCGGGCCCGGTCCACCGGCCCGCCCATCCCGATCCCCACGACGCGCTCCCCGGAAGCGGCGCCCGGTCAACGGGTACGCGGCGCCGCCCCTTCCTGCCGCCCGATCAGGACCAGTACCTCTCCCGTCGTCCGTACGTCGCCGAACGACCGGTAGATCGTGTGCAGCGTCGCGTTGTGGTCCCGGTCGCACCGTGCGGCGTTCGCGTCGGCGACCATCAGCACGCGCAGGCCCGTGGTGGCCGCGCCCCGGGCCGAGGACTCGCAGCAGACGTTCGTGAGCGTGCCCGTGATGAGGACGGTGTCGACACCGCGCTCCGCCAGCAGTGGCGGCAGCGGCGAACGGCCGGGGAAGAAGGCGCTGTACGCGGTCTTCTCCACCAGCACGTCGTCCGGTCGCACGTCGAGGGCCGGCCACAGGCGCGCGCGCAGCGGGCCCTCGCCGCCGGTCGCGGCGAAGATCTCGCCGACTGTCGGTCCGTAGAACTCGGTGCTCGCTCTCCCGAGCGGTGGCTGGTCCGCCGGCAGCACCCAGACGACCAGACCGCCGGCCGCGCGCAGCGCCTCGGCGATGCGGCCGATGTTGGGCACGATGCCGCGGACGTAGGGGTTCGCCGCGGCGAAGAACGGCACCATGTCGATCACGATCAGGGCGGTGCGCGCCGGGTCGAGGCTCTCGTACGCGTGCCGCCTGCCGCGCCTCCTCTCCTGCCGCGCGTACTCCCGGCAGTCGATCCGCCAGTCGTGAAGCCTGGAGTCGGTCTGCATGCGTCCCCACAGTCGGTTCGTCGGTGGCCGGGATGAATCTTCCCGCGGCCACCCGCGACCACGCCCACGGCGACACCCGCACCGAGCGGCCGGATCCACCGGGAGGTCAGCGGACAGTGCCTCACCCCGGGGGTCGTGCGTGCCCGGCACGGCACGGTGAGCCTCGGCCGGCGGACGCGAAGGCCGAGCTGCGACGGCAGCGGGCTCGGGTCGTGCCCGCAGGTGTCTCCGGATGCGCGGTGCGGGGCGAGGTGATCGACTCGTAACCGGGGCAAGGTCTCGAATCGAGGAGTTCACGGATGCCGAAGGTCTCCAAGGAGTCGGCGACGCAGGTGCAGGAGTTCGGTCCGGTGACCGACCGGCGGGCCGAGATGGGCGGTTACACCGTCGAGTTCGTCTCCTTCGGCGCCGATGCCGACCTGGACGGGCCGCTCCAGGCGCTGCCCGGCGGTGCCTGCCAGTGCCCGCACTGGGGCTATGTGATCGCCGGTCGCATGCGCTTCGTCTTCGGCGACCACGAAGAGGTGTACGAGGCCGGTGATGCGTTCTACCAGCCGCCGGGGCACCGGCCGTACGTCGACGCCGGCACGGAGCTGCTGCAGTTCAGCCCGACCGACCAGCTCGCCCGGACCGAGCAGGCCATCGCCGACTGGATGAGCCGGCAGCAAGGAGGCGCGTCCTAGGGTGCGTCCGACGTCGCGTCGGTCATCCGTCGCGTTGGTCGTCACTGCCGCCTCGGTCGTCACGTCGCGTCACCCCGCGGCAGGGGTTACCCCGCACCAGTGGTCACGCTGCGTCAGCGGTCACGGAGAGTCAAAGGTTGCCCGGCTGCGGGGCCGGTGAAAGCATGGAATCACCCTCACCCCGACGAGGGGGGTCTGTGATGACCGACGACAAGGACGACGGCGGACGCGGCGGACCCGGGGGACCCAGCGGGCCACCTGCCGACGGACCGGACCGGACCCGGGACATCCACGGGCCGCAGGATCCGCTGGTCGACCGATTCCGCCCGGAGCCGGGCCGCCCGCCCGAGCGGGGGCTCACGCTCAAGGGCTTCCTCGGTGACAGCGACCGCGAGGGGCACCGGCGGCTCTACCTCACCAAAGGGCTCGACTACTACGTCGAGTTCCGGGCCGAGGACGCCGTCGACAGCGTCCGGATCCCCCCGGAGCAGCCGCCGTTCATCGGAGCGGAGGCCACCGAGGTCACGCTCCGGAAGGGCGCCGACATCGCCTACACCCACTCCGGTTCGGTCCGCACGCCGGACGAGTTCGACCTCGACGTCCGCCGCGTTCCCCGGGCGGGACCGCGGCCGCCCCGGGCGCCCCGGACGGCACGGGCACCCCGGTATCCGCGGGCGGCCCGCAGGGGCGTGGCCGCTGCCGCCGAGACGTTCGACGCCGCGTGCGGCTGGCAGACCTGGGAGTGGGCCACCTGCGCCTCCTGCGACGGCACGTGTGTCACCTGCGAGGACACCTGTCCGTTCACGTGCGAGGCCACCTGCTCGCCGCCCTCGTGCGGCGGGACGTGCCACACCTGCGGCACCTGCGAACGGACCGGCTGCACCGGCTGCTGTCCGCTGTCGCTGCCCGGCGAGTCGCCCTGCGGTCCGAGTGAGATCGAGACCGCGTGCGAGACCTGCGGGATCTGCTGACCCCGCGTCCCCGGGCCGTCGCGGAGCAGAACGCCCGCCACCGGGACACCGCCCGTCGTCAGGACGGCCGGCCGAAGGAGGTCGCGTGACCGGACACCGCACCACCGGCCCGCCACCCGGCCCGCCACCCGGCCGGGCACCCGGCCGGGGCGCCGCCCTCGCGCCCGGCCCCGAAACGGCCCTCGCGCCCGGCCCTGATGCCGCCCCCGGAACCGGGCCGGGGGCCGGACCGGCACCCCGACCGGCCGGACCGGCACCCCGACCGTGGGGCGGCGTGCTCGACGGCGGCCGGCGGGCCGCCGCGCTGACGGTCGCCGCCGAGGTCGCCGAACGATGCGTGGACCGCGGGCTGATCTGCCAGGCGCTCGCCCTCTCCGCCCGGCAGACCCGCTACCCGGAGACCGTCGGGTGGCTTCCGTACGGGCTCGCCGGGGGCGACCCCGGCATCGCGCTGCTCTGCGCGTACCTCGACCGCTGCCGGCCGGAGCAGGGCTGGGACCGCGTCGGCCACGGCTTCCTGGCCACCGGGCTGGAGGGGGCCGGGCTGGTGGGGGCCGGGACCGGGGCGCCAGCCGCGCGCCGCGCCGGGGAACTCAACACCGGCCTGTTCAGCGGGCTCGGCGGCACCGCCTTCGCCGTCGCGGCACTCAGCCGCGACGGCACCCGCTACCGCCGCGCGCTCGGCGCCCTCGACGACGAACTGGCGCCACGCGCGCGCACCGTGGCCGCCCGGCTGGCCGCCGACCGCCCCGGCCGGCCGGTGAGCGACTTCGACCTGGTCTCCGGGGCGAGCGGGCTGGCCGCCGCTCTGCTGCCCCGAGGTCCGCGCGGGTCGCTCCCGCGGCCGCTCGACGCGTCGCTCTCCGCCCTGCTCGGCGCGCTGGTGCGGCTGGCCGTGCCGGACGGCATGGCCGCGCGCTGGGCCACCCCGCCGGAGCTGCTCGGTGACCCCTCGACGCGTGCCACCTACCCGTACGGGAACCTCAACTGCGGTCTGGCGCACGGCATCCCGGGCCCGCTGGCGGTGCTCGCGCTGGCCCTTGAGACCGGCCACCGGGTGCCCGGCCAGGTGGAGGCGGTCCGCTACCTGGCGGACTGGCTGACGGTGCACCGCACCGACGACGCCTGGGGGATCAACTGGCCGTCGGCCTTCCCGCTGCTGCCGCCGGACGGGCAGCCGCCCGCCCCGCCGCCCGTCCCGGGCCGCAGCTCCTGGTGCTACGGCAGCCCCGGGATCGCCCGCGCCCTGTGGCACGCGGGCGTGGCCCTGGACGACGAACGGCTGCGCGCGCTGGCCGTGGAGGCCCTCACCGACGTGCTGCGACGGCCGCCGTCCGCCCGCTGGCTCTACTCGCCGACCTTCTGCCACGGTGTCGCCGGGCTCCTCCAGGTGGTGCTGCGGTTCGCCCACGACATCCGCCTGCCGCAGTTCGTCACCGGCGCGGAACACCTGGTCGACCAGTTGCTCGCCCGGTTCGAGCCCGCCCGGCCGCTCGGGTACGCCGCGGTGGAGCCCGGCGACAACCGGGTGGACCGGCCCGGCCTGCTGGACGGCGCCGCGGGTGTCGCCATGGTGCTGCTGGCCGCCGCGACCGACGCCGAGCCCGGCTGGGACCGGCTCTTCCTGCTGTCATGACCGCCGACGCCCCCGGACCCCGCGCCGGCCGGCCGCTCTACCGGCCGCTGGGCTGGGCCATGGTGCGGGCGCCCCTGCTACCCGCCGACGCGCTGGCCGGGGCCGCGACGGCCACCGACGGCACCACCCTCACGCCCGCCGACCCGCGGGTCCGGCTCGCCGTCCAGGTGGCCAGCCACGACCTGGCCGCGGCCCTCGCCCGTACCCCGCCCGACGACCCCGCGGCGCGCCGGGTCCGCGGGAAGCTGGCCCGCTACCTGATCCGGATGTGCACCCGGCCCACGCCGTTCGGGGTCTTCGCCGGGGTCGGCCTGGCCCGCTGGAGCGACCGCACCGACCTGGCGCTCGCCCCCGGGCCGCCGCACACCCGCACCCGGCCCGACATGGCCTGGCTGCTCGGACTGGTCCACCGGCTGGAGGAGGACCCGGACGTCCGCGCCGGCCTGCGGCTGACCACCAACGCGTCCGTCGTCCTGCGCGGCGGTCGGGCACTGCTCGCAGCCGGCGCGGCCGGTGCGACCGGCGGGCCGGGTGGCCAGCCGGGCGGCGGGCCGGGCGGCGGGCCAGGCGGCGGCGCGGACGGGGGCACGGCGGGCGTCTCGATCCGGCTCACCGCGGCCGTCCGCCAGGTGCTGGAGCAAGCGCGCACGCCGACGCCGCCGGACGTCCTTGCGGCCGGCCTCGCCCGACTGGCGGGCGCGACACCCGGCAAGGCGGCGGCGCTGGTCGAGCGGCTGCGTGCCCAGGGCTTCCTGCAGTCGGACCTCCGGCCGCCGCTCACCGGCGGAGACCCCACCGGCCACGTGCTGCGACGACTGGCCGACGTCCCCGCCGGGCAGGACGTCGCCGCCGGCCTCGGCGAACTCTCCCGAGGCCTCGCCCGGTGGGACGGCCTCCCGCTCGCCGCACGCATCGACGGCTGGCCGGAGCTGGTCGGACGCGCCACCGCACTCCACCCGGCCGGGCCGGCCACCCCCGTCCTGCAGACCGACCTGGCGCTCACCCTGGGCGGCCACGGCCTGCACACCGAGCTCGCGGAGGAGGCCGTCCGCGCCGCCGAACTGCTGCTCCGGCTCAGCCCCCATCCGGCCGGCCCGCCACGGCTGGAGAACTACCGGCGCTCCTTCCTGAACAGGTACGGGCTGGAGCGCAGGGTCCCGTTGCTGGAGCTGATCGACCCGGACGTCGGGCTCGGGCCCCCGTTCGACCCACCGTCGAACCACGCGGCGTCACCGGCCGACCAGCGGCGCGGCAGGCTGCTGCTCGACCTCGCCCTCGCCGCCAACCGGGAGCGCCGCCGGCTGGTCGAGCTGACCGACCGGCAGGTCGAGGAGCTCACCGCGCCCCGCCCCGACCCGGCCTCGTGTCCACCCTCGCTGGAGCTCTCGCTGTTCGTCGCTGCCGCCTCGCCGGCCGCCGTGGACGCCGGGGAGTTCCGGCTGGTGGTCGGGCCCAACCTCGGCGCACCCGCGGCCGGCCGTCACCTCGGCCGCTTCGTCGACCTGCTCGGGCCGGCCGCCCGAGCGGGCCTCGACGAGATCGCCCCCGGCTGGAGCAGGAAGCCGGCCCCGACGCCCTGCTGGCCGAACTCGTGTACCTGCCGGAGCGGGCCCGCGCGGCCAACGTCGCCGTCCGGCCGGCGGTCCGCGCCCACGAGATCGTGCTCGGCACCGCCCCCGGCGTGCCGCACCGGCGGGTCGTCCCGCTCGACGAACTGGTGGTCGGACTGCACGCCGGACGGCTGAGCGTCGAGTGGCCCGCCGGGGGCGCGCGCGTCGTCGGCGTGCAGGGGCACATGCTCAACTCGATGGGCGCGCCGGCGCCGGTCCGCTTCCTGCTGGACGCCGCGGCCGACGGGCGCTGCCAGCTGGCCCCGTTCTCCTGGGGGCCGGCCAACGGGCTCTCGTTCCTGCCGCAGGTCCGGTACGGCCGGCTCGTCCTCACGCTCGCGCAGTGGCGCCTCGACGCCGCCGACCTGCCCGCCCGGACGTCCGCGGGCGCCTTCGCGGACGCCCTGGCGGCATGGCGGGAGCGGTGGGCCGTGCCCCGCCGGGTGTACCTGAGCTCGGGCGACAACCGGCTCCTGCTCGACCTCTCCGACCCGGATCAGGTCGAGGTGCTGCGGGAGGAGCTGAAGGGCCTGCCCGACGCGCGATCGGCGCTGCTCCAGGAGGCGCTTCCGGACCTGGCGGACGCCTGGCTGCCGGGCCCGGACGGGGGACACATCTGCGAGCTCGTGGTTCCACTGGTCCGCCGGGAGCCGGCCCGGTCCGACGGGAGCGCGCCGACGGACCGCTCCCGGCCGGCGGGCGCGGCCGGGCAGGCGGCGTCACCGGGCGGCACGGCACCGGCTGTGGTCCTCGACGGGGCGACCAGGGCGACCGAGGCGGCCGGGGTGGCGGGAGTGGCCAGAGTGGCCGAGGCGGCCGGAGTGGCGGGAGTGGCCGGGGCGATCGGGGTGGCCGACGCGGCCGGGGTGCGTACCGAGACCCGGCTCAGACCGCCGGGCAGCGACTGGCTCTACCTGAAGCTCTACGGCAGCCGCTGGCAGCAGGACGAGCTGATCGCCGGACCGGTGCGGACCTTCGGGGAGTTCGTCACCGCCACCGGGCTCGCCGACAGCTGGTTCTTCATCCGCTACACCGACCCCGAGTGCCACCTGCGGATCCGCTTCCACGGCGAGCGGTCCGTCCTGCTCGGCCCGCTGATGGACCAGGCCTGCCGCTGGGCCGGCGACCTGGTGGCGACCGGCCTCGGCACCAGGTTCGGCTTCGACACCTACGAGCGGGAGATCGAGCGCTACGGCGGCACCGAGGGCATGCGCGCGGCGGAGGCGGTCTTCGGTGCCGACAGCACCTCGGTAGCGCGGCTGCTCCAGGCCGGCGAGGACGGCGAACTCGCGCTGGACCGCACCGACCTCGCGGTCAGCAGCATCGACGACCTGCTCGGCTCGCTGGGCCTGGCGCCCGACGAACGCCTGGCGTTCTGCCGCGGCGCGGGCGACACCTCCCGCGACGGCGGCGACGAGTACCGCCGGCGCGGGCACCGGCTGCGGGAGGCCCTCGGCCGACCCGACTGCCCCGACACCGCCGCCCTGCGCCTGATGCTGACCGAGCGCCGCGAGGCCCTCGCACCCGCCGCCGACCTGCTCACCGCCCTGCGGCGGGAGGGCAGGATCGCGCGCAGCCACACCGAGCTGTGCCGCTCCTACGTCCACATGCACCTCAACCGGCTGGTGGGCCTGGACGCCGACGAGCGGCAGGTGCTCGAACTGCTGCGCCGCACCAGGGAAGGCCTGGTACGGGCCCCCGTGGGCTGACCGCTGACCGCTGACCGCTGACCGCCGACAGCGGCACGCGGCACGTGGCACGTGGCACGCGGTCCGGCTGGGGGAGCGGCCACCGCCGCGGTGGTCAGTCGCTGCCGTCGAGAGCCCGTTCCGGCTGTCCCGTGCGCCAGGACAGCTCGATCTCCAGCTCGATCTCGCCGTCCTCCAGCTCGACCTCGAGCTCGGTGCGGAGTTCGTCAGGGATCCGCAGTGTCAGCTTCCCGGGACCGAGGTCCAGCTCCGCCTGGCCACCGCGCCTGAGCGCGGCCGCCAGCGCTTCGAGCTGATCGGCGGCCTCCACACGGGACAGGGTGCGCTTCTGCTCGAACTCAAGATCCTTCACGGATGCCTCCCGAGCCGATGGAAACGGATGGAAACAGCAGGTGCCTCCCATTCTCGCGCCGCTCCCCTCCATCGGCCCGGCGGCACGGACCGTACGCCGTGCCGCCCGTCCCCGCAGCGATGCCGACCGGCCGCACGACCTGGGGCGCGGCGGCGCCGGCAGCTCATGCCCCACCGAATCCGAAGACCCGTTCGGGCCAGTCGGGGTCAGGTGTTCCGCCGTCGAGCGCCGCACCGATGGTGCGCTCCTCGTAGCTGAAGTGGGATTCCATGATCGCCGCCAGCCCGTCGAGCTCGCGCCCGATCGCCTGCAGTGCCGGGCCGTCGGATCCGGCAGCCCGGTTGGCGAGTTCGCCGACCCGGGACAGGATCGAGCTGATGAGTCCGTGGTCCTCGACGAGTTTCGCGACCGTCCCGGCGAGGTCCGGGCGCTCCCGCAGCAGTTGGGAGAACATGCCGTCGTCCTCGCCCCGGTGGTGTGAGGTCAACGCGGCACAGAAGGCCAGGCAGTGGGTGAGAAGTGTGTCGTCGGCCAACCGGCGGTGTCCGATGTTCGTCCTGATCTCACCGAGCCGGCGGCGCAGTTCGTGATGTGCTTGGGTGAGTTGCCGGCTCAGGGCGACCACCCGGTCGCCGTCGTGGGTGGCCACGGATGGCAGCCCCTTCGATTCCGCACCTCCATGCCTGACGCAGTCCGTCACCGGCACGCGATGCTGCCGCCATCTGATCACGCAACTCGGCCCGGCGGCAAGCAGGTTCCGCTCGCCGGTAGCGCCTCGTCCGCACGCGGAGCACGTGAACACGGATGCGGAGCAGGGTGGTTGGTGAACGTGGCCGTCAACGGCCTTTCTCGGCATGCGCTTTTCCGGTCCGCGGGCTGAACGACGGGATCCGCCACCGGATGTCCGCCCCGGATCACACCCGGCGCCGGTGGGCCCGGCGGTGCTCCGGTGGGCCCGGCGGCACCCCGCCGGGCCCACCCCACCGCCACCGTACTCGCCGCGTCGTCCGGGCGGTGGTCGGCGGCCGAGCAACGGAGCGGGGTGGTGGTTCAGCGCTCCGGGGCCTGCCCGGCGTCGTCGTCGTCCTCGGGGCTGTCGGGACGCGGCGGCCCCGGAGCGTGCGGTGCGGGGTTCCGCTCGGCGGACTGGCAGGTGCCGCAGATGTGCCAACGCTGCCTGAGGTGGGCGGACCGAAGCGGGGCGAGGGCCATCTCGGAGGTGTCCAGGCCGCACAGGGTCAGGGGTCCGCAGGCACCCGAGGGTTCCACGGGTGCGGAGTGTGTGCGCCGCACCGGGTTGGCGGGTTCCGCCGGCGTGCGGTCGGGTCCGAGGACCCGGACGTTGGTCGGTGTGTCCAGTTCCAGCACGACGATTGTGTCCATCTCCCCAACGTGGCCGCGGGGCCCGTACGCCGCATCCGCTGGGTGGCATCCGGAGCAGCCGAGTGGCGAACCCGAGGTCCGTCGTCCGACCGGTGCCGCCCCTCGCCGTCGGCGACGACGTCCGAAGGGGGGAACTCCCGACGCGGAAGACCGGAGACGCTCTCGGAAGGCGTGGGGGAGCCAGCTACCCCAAGGTCCTGCGCTCCGGCCGAGCCGTCCCTCGTCCTCACCCCGTCTTCCGGGTGGGCATGTCCAGGCCATAGCGAACCCGAAGCCGATCCATGGCGCGGTCCGCGACCGTGGACCCGGGCCCGCCGGACCACCGGCGAGCCGGGCCCCCGTCCGCGCGCCGCACGACCGTCGGTGCCGGACGTCCCGACCGGAAGGAGCCGCTCCGCGTGTCGCGGAAACTCATCGTCACGACCTCGGACCACCCGGATCCCGACCACGGCACGTCACGTCGCCACGGCACGTCCCACCACCCGGCGGACACGGGCTGGAGCCGGGGCCGGCCCACGGACCGGAGCCGCCGTCGGCTGAGCGTCCTCGGCACCGCCGACGGCTCGGCCGGAACCGGGGCCACCACCACGAAACGAAGGGCGGGAACCATGCGCAAGACCGCGAGGATCGCCATCGCCGGCGCCTTGACCGGCGCCGCGCTGCTCGGCGTCGCGGGCAACGCCGCGGCGTCGAACACCTACATCAAGGGCGCCTACGCGTACTACGACCCCAACAAGCACATGTTCGGGCTCGGTGACACCGAACCCGACGGCAACTCCGTCTTCATCGAGTGGTGGGCCGACGGCGTCAAGCAGGGTCGGATCACCAACTCCCGCGGTAACGGCAAGTGGAAGGACGTGGTCATCGACAGCGGGCTCTGGGGGCAGCCGCTCAGGTGGCGGGTCTGTGTCGACATCAGCTGGGACCTCGACCGCTGCTCCGGCTACATGCAGGAAACCGCCTGACCGGCGCCTGACCCGCGCCCGCCCGGCCACCTCGCCCGGCTGACCGCGCCCGCTCCCCGAGCCCCGGCGCGTTGCCATGGGTGGCGTGAGGCTCGACGGCTCCCGTGCACGCCGACGTGCCCTGCCCGCAAGCCCGCGGGCAGGGCACGTGGCCTCAGCGGGTTTCGCACGGCACCCCGACGTGCGGGTTGGGCCCGTTGAAGAGCACGAGGAAGGCGCTCACCGCCACGATCCCCGCCAGCATGGCGAGCGTCATCAGGCCGAAGCGTTTCAGCGGGGGCTGGAACGGGGTCCAACAGTGCATCCCGATCGCGCCCGCCGCCCCTACGGCCAGCAGGAGAAAGGGCGAGCCGAACAGCAGGAACTGCAGGGTGATCCGGTCGCCCGTGGCGTGAACGCCTCCGGTGCAGCGCGCCCAGCGGCGGCTGATGACGGCAACCGAGCCGCCGGCGCCGAGCAGTGACAGCAGCACACCGAGGCACCCGGTGCCGATGACAGCCAGGATCTGTCCGCCCCGGCCCCTCTTGTCGTCCACCAAGTCCTCACGTCCTGTTCCCCGAATCCGGATGCGGGGACGCGGGTGGGCGCCCGCCCGGTTGCCACGAGGCGGAGGGACCGGGCGCGGGGGCTGCCTCAGGCGTCGTGCCCGAGACCACGGTCGGGTGCGCTCATGTCGCCCGTCCCGGGCGTGCCGTCGGCGAGCCCGTAGCGCAGGTACACGGTGCCCTTCGGACTGGAAGCCGGCGGTTCGAGGAGCGTGAGGTTCGTGGGGACGGCGCCGCCGTCGAACACCTTCTTCCCGACGCCGAGCACGATCGGGTGCACCCAGAGGTCGAGACGGTCGAAGAGCTTCTCCCGCAGGAGGCTCTGCACCAGGTTCAGACTTCCGACGACCTTGATGTGCTCGTGCCGGTCCCGGATCTCCCGCACCGCGCCGGCCAGGTCCGGGCCGAGCTGCGTGGACCCGGCCCACGAGAGGTCGGGCCTGCCCCGGGAGGCCACGTACTTCGGCACGCGGTTGAAGAGCTCGGCGATCTCGTTGTCCTCGCCGCCCTCCTGGTGCGGCCAGTAGGCGGCGAAGATGTCGTACGTCCGCCGGCCGAGCAGGAGCGCGTCGGTGCCCTCGTACGCGGCGCCGATCTGAGTCCCGGCGACCTCGTCCAGCAGGGGCGCCTGCCAGCCGCCGAACGGGAACCCCACCGGATCCTCGTCGGGGCCGCCGGGCGCCTGCGCCACGAGGTCGAGGGTCGCGAACATTTCGATGTGGATGAGGCCCATGCCTTACTCCCGATTCGTCGAAGAGAGCACATGCCGACCGATCTCGAAGCGCCACGGTGCCGTGCTCACACCACCAGGCCGGGACGCCGTGCCGGCACTCCCGCTCACGATAGATCACAGACCGTGTTCAACCCGGGTGGCCGGCGTTCGTCGCGCGGCACCGGGTTGCGGGCCGCGGGTCGCGGGCCGCGGCTGGGGACGCGCAGCGGCTCGGCCACGAGGCCGTGAGGCCGTGAGGCCGCGAGGCCGTGAGGGGATCCGCCTGCTCGGGAGGGGAGGGTGTCACCCCGCGTCCGGGCCGAAGCGGCGCCGGTAGGCCGTCGGGGTCAGGCCCGTCGCTCGGCGCATCGATGCCCGCAGGTTGGCGGCGGTGCCCAGCCCGCTGTGCCGGGCGACCAGTTCCAGCCGGGACTCGCCCCGTTCGATCAGGCGGCACGCCAGCGCCACCCGCTCCTGGGTCAGCCACGCCAGCGGGGTGGTGCCGAGCTGGGCCCGGAACCGGCGGTGCAGCGTCGCCGGGCTGACCGCGGCGCGCGCGGCCAGGTCCGACACGGTCAACGGCGCGTCCAGCCGCTCCTGCGCCCAGGCCAGCACCGGCGCCAGGGACTCGTCCGGGACGGCGGGCACCGGCCGCTCGATGAACTGCCGCTGCCCGCCGTCGCGGTGCGCGGCGAAGACCAGCCGCCGGCTGACCGCGTTGGCGACCTCCGCGCCGTGGTCGCGGCGGACGACGTGCAGCCCGAGGTCGAGCGCGGCCGCGCTGCCCGCGGCGGTGAGGATGTCGCCGTCGTCGACGAACAGCACGTTCTCCTCCAGGCGCACCATGGGGAAGCGTGCCCGGAAGGCGTCCGCCCACTGCCAGTGGGCGGTGGCCCGCCGACCGTCGAGGACCCCGGCCTCGGCGAGCGTGAACGCGCCGCTGCACAAGCCCACCAGCCGGGCGCCGCGCGCGTGCGCCCGCCGGACGGCGTCGAGCACGGCGGGACGGCGCGGCACCTCGACGTCGGGCCGGTTCGGGACGATCAGGGTGTCGGCGTCGTCGGCGGCCTCCAGGCCCGCGACGCCGGTCAGGGTGAAGAAGCCGTCGCGCATCGCGGTGCGCGGCTGCGGCGAGCAGAGCCGGAAGTCGTACAGGTCCCGGCCGAGCTCGGGCCGGCGCAGGCCGAACACCTCGGTGGCGCAGCCGAGCTCGAACGGGTTGGAGTTCTCGTCCACGATGACGACGACGCTGTGGAGGCGCTCCCGGGCGGGCGGCTGAGAGGAATCATGCGGCATGTGCGATTCCTAGCACTCGTCCCGGTCGCACCGCCGCACCAGGATGGGGTCCATGGACGACACGAGCGCCGCGAACCGCGCACCCATCTCCCTCGACGAGGCCCTGGCCTCCTTCGACGCCCTCTGGAGCCCCCGCATCGTCACCCGGGTCAACGACTACGACGTGCGCGTCGCCAAGGTCAGGGGCGAGCACCTGTGGCACGCCCACGACGACACCGACGAGTTCTTCCTGGTGCTCGACGGCGAGTTGTTCATCTCCCTGCGGGAGGCGGCGGGCGAGCGCACCGTCCACCTTCCGCGCGGCGCCGTCTTCACCGTCCCCCGCGGCACCGAGCACAAGCCCCACGCCCCGGCCGGCGCCGCCATCCTGATGCTCGAGCCCGCCGGCACCCCCACCGTCGGTGACCGCCACGACCCCGTCCCCGCCCACGTCGACGCCACCACCGGCCACCCCCTCACCCCCTGAGGCCGGGGCGCCGCCCCCGCGGGGACGGACGGCGCCGGGCCGGGCACCCCGCCGGTTCACCCGTCCGGCGTACGGCGGGTGGTCGGCGGGTGGTCGGCGCGTGGTCAGTGCGGGCCCGGCCCGGCCCCGGGTCAGCTCTGGGTCGGGATGACCGTGTAGCAGTGCGGGTCGCTCTGGTGGAGGTGGGCCCAGTAGAGCAGGTCGCCGGTCCGCGGGCCGACGATCCCGTCGGCGTCGAGGTGCTGGGCACTCTGATACGCCTTCAGCACCCGCAGGGTCTCGCCGCCGAACCGCCCGTCCACCTCCAGGCCCATCTCGGGGTGGGGCAGGCCGGGGCGGCTGGAGTTCCAGTGGTTGAGCGCGAGCTGGACGCACGTCACGGCCGCGCCGCTGTCGCCGTAGCGGACGTAGCGCAGGCCGGGCTGCGCGCTCGCCGCCGAGGCGCCGACGCCGACCAGCAGGAGAGCGGCGGAGACGGTGGCCGCCCCCGTGCGCAGTGCCGCCTTGGTGTTCAACTTCATGGTGCGTTTCCCAACTTCTCGTGCTTTTCCCGCGCTGTGACAAGCGCCGGGGCTCGCGCTTCCGACGCGTCATCAACCGTACGACCACGTAAACCCGTCAAACGCCTGATGAGACGCGAATTCGGCGGGTGCGGGGCTGGAGGGGGGCTGCCGGTCTGGTTCCGGAGCAGCCCATCCGGTGCTCCTTGCCCCGGTCCGGCGCCCGAGCCGTTCGCGGGCGATCCGCTCGCGGGCGAGCCTCCGAGGCGGAGGGTGGTGGTTCGGATACGTTACGTGATGGCCCGTGCCCCCTCGAAACTCTGGGAGTCCGTTATGACCACTGAGGAACTCGCCAAGTTCTACGCCCTGCTGACCATCCTGGAGCCGCAGACGCAGACCTGCATCCAGGCCGCCCGCCTCGCCGAGGTGGGGACGGTGGGGGAGGGCGACACCGACACCACCGTGGTGAAGCAGCTGAAGACCCACGCCGACAAGATCGCCGCCGAGCTGGCCTCGGTGAGCCCCGAGAAGCTGGAGCGCAAGGCGGCGGCGATCGCGAAGTTCCTCGCTTAGTCCGGTAGTTGCCCACGTCGGGCCCCCCCCCCGGGTGGCGGGGGGGGCGGCGCGGGGGGGGGGTGGGCCCGCGCGCCCGGCCACAGCGGGCG
>NZ_JBHXTG010000083.1:0-41063 GCF_042677465.1 Kitasatospora sp. NPDC127111 | reverse complement strand
CGGGACTCCGCCGCCCGTACCGCCACCGCGGCGATCGCCGCGCTGGTGCAGACGGCGCCGAACATGCCGAGCAAGATGCAGATCCTCAAGGCCGAGGTGAAGGACGGCTTGATGGCCGTGCCGGTGATGAACGAGCACTTCACCGGCGGTCTGATCAAGAGCGGTACCGACCTGCTCAAGCTCGGCCGCTCGCTCAATCCCTACGACCCGTACAACCTCACCCACCCCGCCCAGTACCTCGAAGGCCTGTCGACGACCACCGCCGGCCTGATCCAGGCCGGTGACCACCCCGTCGACCTGCTCAAGGGCCTGGTCGGCAGCGGCTGGGGCAACGACCCGTCCGAGGCGGGCGGCAAGCTCGTCGGCAACTTCCTGATCGGCGCCGGCACCGGAGGTGGTGGCACCGCCGCCACCGTCGCCGAACGCGAAGCCGTCGCCGTCGCCGAAAACGCCGCCAAGAAGGCCGCCCAGGAAGCCGCCGAGAAGACCGCCAAGGAGGCGGCGGAGAGATCGGCCAAGGAGGCCGCGGCGAAGGCGGCCAAGGAAGCGGCCGAGAAGGCTGCCAAGGAGGCCGCGCCGACCGAGCCAGCGGGACTCCCGGATGCCTGGAGCTTCAAGCCGTCCGAGAGCACGGTCGGCGCCGACGGCGCTGTCGTTCACCAACCCACCCCGCACCCGGTGGAGGCACCAGCACCACAGCCGCACTCTCCCGAGCCAGCCGCGCAGCCACCTCAACCTCCGGTCGTGAAAGCGCTGGAAGGCTTTCTTCCGAAGGGCTACGATCCTGCGGCCGCGGCCCTACGCGACAGCCAGTTGGTGGAGGTTCGGGCCGCCGAACGCGACCTTGCGGGGAGAGCCAGGGACTTCTTCGACGACATCGATGCCAAGGAGTTCGGGGCGAAGACCTGGAACGACGTCGCGGAGAGGCTCCCGGCCGAGCAGAAAGAGGCGGTGTCGAAGTACACGTGGGGCTCCGACGGGGATATCAACGGAGCCCTGCGCGGCACCGCTCCCGCGACGCCCGAGGCCAATCGGTTGATTCCTCAGCTCGACAAAGCCCTTGAAGCCCAGAAAGTCCCCGAAGACATCGTTGTCGGCCGCGGGACCGACCTGGGACATCTGGGCTTTGAAAACCCGATGGACATGGCAGGCCACCAGTTCGTCGAGGACGGCTACATGTCCACCGCGATCGGTGAGCTGCCCAGCAGTTACGGCGGCAAGCAAGGTGTCCTGCACCTTGTGGTACCGGAAGGCACGCCCGGCCTGTGGGTGGAGAAAATCGGCCAGGCGGGCAACTCCGAGCGCGAGGTGCTTCTCGGCAGGGGCCTGGTGTGGCAGGTGGACCGCGTCATCCAGGTCGGCACTCAATATCATGTCTTCGGCAGGGTCCTGGGATGACCAACGACGGAAACGAGCAGTCGGTGAGCGCACCACACATCAACCCACGTCTCAACACGGACCTGCAGTTCAAACTGGTCAGCTCACTGCCCCGGTACAACCGGACCACGGACAAGCCCGTCGAGTTCTTCGTCACCTTCTACGAGGATGAGTATCCGACGGGTCTGATCTGGTTCTGTGACGAGGACGACGCGGCTGGCTTCGAATGGTGGCAGCAGCTACCCAATGAGAACGCCGCCATCTTCTGGAACGACAAGCTACGACGTGCCAGGGCCCGTGGCCTCACGCCGTCCCAGGCCGTGCATGAGCTGATGTCCGAGCCCGGTACCCGGCTATCGGGCCGCATCCTGCCCGATTCACGGGCGACGGCACCCAGTCTCACCTGGCTCGCCGAACTCGCGACCCACGGCATGCCAGTCGGAGAGCCGGCCAAGCCGGGCGGCTGGCGTTCCGATCCGCCGCTGAGTGCCGAACGGTCCGAGGCTGCCCGCGCGGGCGGTGGATGGCTCTATCAGGTCGACGAGGGGTACGACCCGGCCGGTCGGGTCCCCGTGCATGCGGTCGCCGGTGCCTGGCAGACCGACACCCAGGGCCGTGTCCTGCGGTTCTGGCACAATCCCGCCTACGGGCAGCCGGTCGAACCGGCCGCGGAGCCCGCCGCCATGAGCGCGGTGTCGGCGCTCGAAGCAGGCCGCCGCGCGGCCGGCCGGGCGCTGCTCGACTGGCTGGCGGACGCCCGTGCGCCGCGGCTGTGCCGGGTCGCCGGCTCCTCCGGCAGCGGCCGCACCCACCTGCTCACCTGGCTCGCGGCCGTCTGCCCGTCCGCAAGCCCTCACCCGGACCGCCGGGTGCACGCCACCGTGCCCGCCGACGGCCTCACCCTGCGCAGCGCGACCTGGTTGCTGGCCGCACGGCTCGGCCTGGTCGCAGGGAGCCCGGAGGAGCTGCTGGAGGCGCTGCAGGACGGACATCCGCGCACCATCGTCGTCACCGACCTGGACCGGGCCGGCGGCGACTTGGTGCCGGACGCGCCCGAGCGGATCGCCACTGGCTTGCTCGCCCCGTTGGCGCGCATCCCGTGGATCCGGTTGGTGGTGGAATGCGCCTCCGGCAGTCCGGCCGCGGCTGCCCTGCACGCCGCTGACCCTCGGGCCGCCGTCCTCGACCTGGACGATCCCCGATGGACCGATCGCGTCCGATTCGCCGCTTGGTGCGCCGGCCTGGGCGGAACACCGGTAGATGCCGACCTGGTCTACCCGAACCCGGGTCTGGCCCACCTCGCGGTTCGCATCCCGGCCCCCAGTGCGTCGGACCAGACGATCACACTCGCCGAAGCGTGGTGGCTCGCGCTACCCGAGAACGAACGGTCGGCCGTCATCGCCCTGGCCGACGCAGGACGTCCTGTCACCCTCGCCACCTGGGCCGCCCTACCCGGGGCCGGCGGCATCGACACGGTTCACCGTGCGGTTGCGCGCCTTGTTCCGCCGGCTGACGGCGTCCACGCCCTGTGGCGGCTGGCACCTCAGCCGGTCGCGGATCTCGTCACCGCTGTTCGCCCGCCGGCCGACCACGCCGCACTGGCGCGGGCCGTCGCCGAGACCGTCCCGCTCCTGGGCAACGGCCGGCCCGACCTCGCCCAGGCGGACCCGGTGGTCGTGGGTATCCTCCTGCGGCACAGCGTACTGGCCGGATTCGCCGACCAGCTCCTGGGCAACCCCGTCGTTTTGGTCCATGCCGACCCGGCCGCCGTGACGGCCGCCTTCGAGCGCACCCGTGCGAGGGAGGGCTCCACCGCGAGCGACGGAAGCGCGCTGCTCGCTGAAGCGTGGGACCTTGCGGGTCCGGCCTGCACGACCGCTGTCACACCGGCCGATCGCGCGGCGGCACTCCACACCTATGCGGCAGGCCGCCACCAGCCGGCCGCCGACGCACTCGCGGCGATCTCGGGCCAGCGATGGCGGGCCCGCTGGTCGCACCGGCCCGGCACCGGCCGCGTCCGGCACCTCGTGCGCGGACGCGGTCCTTACCGCGGGCACGTCGCGTACAGTGAGCACCTCTCCTCCGGCACGACCGGTATTCTGCGCTTCCGGGATCCGCGCACCGGCGCGCCCAGCCCGCAGGTGGACCCGCTCCGCCTCCCCGATGGCCACCACGCCTCCCTCCTCATAGGCGACGACGGCGCCCTGGTTCTGCTCGGCCGGAACGGCTCGGTAACCACGGTGCCGCCGACCGGAGAAGCACCCGGCGACCGCCTGGGCACGATCCTCGACGGCATCACCCGTCGCACACGAGACGCTCTCACCGCGGCTGCCGTGGCCCAGGGCGCCAGCGGCCAGGTCGTTGCCCTCGGTGACGACAGCGGCGATGTCTCCTACATTCGCACCGAAGGCGGCCTCCGTTCCCATAAGAGCCTCCACCGCGGCCCGGTCACCGCGGTCGACCTCACCTCCGAGAACGGCGAGCTCCTCCAGATCAGCGGCGGCACCGACGGCACCGTCTGGCACTGGCCGCACTCCGGCCCCGACCCCTTCTGCGTGGACGCCCGCCCCCACCACGTGGCAGCGGTGTCCGCCGCCGGCACACCGAGGGGCCTGCTCACCGCCGCTGCGTGGTCCGACGGCCTGGTCCGGCTCCGCCTTCACGGTCCCGCCGGCGCCGACCCCGTCGACCTGCGCCTCGGCCGTCCCGTGTGCGACCTCACCGTCACGTCGGACGGCCAGGTGTGCATCGCACTCGCCGATAGCGTCCTCGCGGTGGAGCTCACCTGATCACCGCCATGGGTGAGTCCAGTACCGACAATCTGCTCGCCGCCCTGGAGACCGCCCGCTCGCACCCGTTGGGCCGACACCGGGCGCCGTCGGGATTCCAGCCACCAATCAACAGCCGGCAGGCCTTCGTGGTCCGTGGGTGGCACCGGCGATGGCCGCCATGAGCCGCACGGGCGGCGCGTCGTCCGCGTCACGGCCTTCAACGCCCGCTCCCCGTCCCGGTCTTCGCCGCGCTACGCGAGGGCCCGGGCCGGGTCCGGAGCGCGTTGCGAGTGGCGCACGTCCGGCAGGGCCGGGCGCTATGGGGCGGTCTCGTCCCGTCCGTCCGGGATGACGTGCACTGCGGCCTCTTCCGCGCCGGCGGCGCCGCCGTCGATGCCGACGTCGGATGCGACCAGGCCCTTGTGCGTGTGGGCCCGGGCGCCCTCGTCGGGGGCCACCAGCCGCCCGGCGCGGCGGGTGCCCGTGCTCTGCGGATCCACCGGCTCGCCCTCTCCCTCGGCCAGGTCGCCGATTCCGTCACCCTCCTCGGGCAGGACGTCGGGCTCCTCCTGGGCGAGCCGCTGGTCCAGCGTCTCGCCGTCCCGCTGCTCGGCGGCCGTCACCCCCACCTTGCCGACGCCCAGAGGCCTTTCCGGCGGCGAGTAGCCCTCGTCGAGCAGGGCGTCGTAGTCGCGCTCGTCCACCGCGTCCTCCAGGTCCAGGGGTGCCGCGTCCGCCTGCTCCTCCATGTTCCCGGTCGGCTGGTACACGTCGTCACCCATGGCTCGGTCACCCATGGCTTGGTCGCTCATGTCCCCACGCCTCTCCGTCGACCTCGCGCCGCTCCGTGCGGGTCCGCCGTCCTCAGCTCTCGGTCGGCTGTTCGTCCTCCCCCTCGGTGGCCTCCTGCGGGTCGAGGCGCCGGCTCCTGCCGGGCTCGGCGGTGGTTGCGCCGCCCTCCTCAGCGGCGTTCGGTTCACCGTCGCCCGCGGGCGGGTGGATCGGGTGCTTCTGGTCCGTGTCGTCGAGCGGAACGCCACCGGCTCCGCCCTGCGGGACGTCCTCCACGGCTCCTCCTCGTCCGCCTGGGTCCGGGCGATGCCCCGGACCGCGTCCCAGCGCGTACCCGCCCAGCCGCGGCGAAACCACTCGGACCTGGCCACACCGCTTTCACCGCCGCCATGAAGGCCTGGGCATAGCGGCCGAACCCGGATGAGCGGGTGGGCAGGTCCTGCACGAGACACGGACCGCTCCCGCAGGACGCTTTCCTGGAGCGCGTCGCGGGGGCGCCGGGTGGACTCCGGTGGCCGTACGGGGTAGGGCCAGGGACGCCGGTGGCCCGGCGACCACGAGAGGGCGCCGCCGTGACAGGAGCGCCGACGGCGCTGCCGAACGCGACGGCCCGGTCCTGGTCTCCCGCCGGTGACGAGGCCGACACCGGGGGCCCGCGACCCCACGCCGAGGGGGGCCCGCGGCGTACTCGGCGCGCGGCGCCCCCCGGGACGGTGTCATGGCTGGCGGATGTCCTGGATCGCCTCCTGCCCGGTGTTCTTCAGGTCGTGGGCGGTCTGCTGGCCCGCGTCCTGGGTGACCTCCTTGCCGGCTTGGACGGCGTCCTGGGCGGTGGACTTCACGGCCTCCAGGGCTTGCGCCGCGGGTTCCCGCAGCTCGTCCTGTAGGTCGTGGGCGGCGCTCATGGCGGCCTGCTTGGCGGGTTCGAGGACCTGGTCGGCGTGCTCGCGCAGGGTGGCGCCGGCCCGGGCTTCGGCCTTGCTGGAGGGCAGGAGCGCTGCGGCGAGCAGTCCTGCGCCGAAGGCCATGATGCCGGCGGCCAGGGGGCTGCCCTGGGTCTGCCGGCGGATCTGGGCAGGCGCCTGCTGGACGGTGTCGCCGATGCCGGTGGCGGTGTCCTTCGCGGTGGACCCGACGCGGGCGGCGGTGTCCATGGCGGCGTCGCGCAGTTGCGCGGCCTTGTCCGTGCCGCTGCCGGCGACGCCGCGGGTGGTGTCGGCGGTGTCGTGTGCGGTGCCCATCACTCGCTCCTTCATTCCGGTCAGCCTCCGCTGGGCGGCGTCGACCTTGCGGTGTGCCACCTTGCTGGGGGTGATCCTGTCGGCCAGCCGGTCGACGTTGTGCGCCAGGTGCGCGCGCCGGGTTTCGATCTGTTCTCTCAGCTGATCGGGTGTCGGGCCCATGCGGCGTCCTCCTTGAGGGTTTCCAGCGTCTGTTCGGGAGTGAGCCGGAGTTCCTTGAAACGCCTGCGGCCCGCGGTGTAGAGCACGGTCCCGACGGTGGCCCACACCGCGGTGACCAGGAGCGCGGCCCAGGCGAGGTTCATGACGTTGCCGAGCGCGAAGACCACTGTCAGGCTGCCCAGCAGGAGCACCAGGTGGCCGGCGTAGCCCGCGCCGCCGAGCATGCCGGACGCCTTGGCGGCCTTGGTGGCCTCCTGTTTGACTTCCGCTTTGGCGAGCTCGATCTCGTTGCGGACGAGTTGGCCGAGGTCGTCGGTGATGTCGCTGATCAGGTCCCCGAGTGACGGGGAGACGGCCGGTGTCCCGGGCGCGGGGGCCGCGGGGAAGGGTGGGTAGGACGGGGGCGGGCCCGCCGGCTCCGCGCCGGCCGGGGTGCCCGGTGTGGCGGGGGTGCCCGGTGTGGCCGGGGTGCCCGGTGTGGCGGGGGTGCGGTCGGAGTACGAGAGTGCCATGGCTCAGCTCTCCGTGATCGGCGGCCGCGGTCGCCGGCTGCCGGCGTCTTCGCCGTAGGCGGGGGTCAGGTGCGGGGGCTGGGACTCCCCGTAGGCCTGGTACGGTCCGGCAGCCGAACCCATCGGCGAGGAACCGGCACCACCGTGCGGCGGCGTCATCGGCGCCGGCGTCCGCTGTCCGTCGCCGGTGCCACGCGGTGGTGACGTGGGGGACCCGGCGCGGGACGCGGGGGAGCCGGCGGCGACGCCTCTGCCCGTGCGGCCGAGGGCGAAGCCGGCGAGTGCTGCTCCGGCCAGGAACAGCCCGGGGCGGCGGCGCGCGAGATCCTGCACGTCCTCCAGCAGGCCGTCGGGCCCGCGATCGTCCAGGTGATCGGCGACGCGGCGGCCGCCGTCCGCGATCTGTTCCACCGCGGCCGTCGCGGTGGAGCCCGGCGTGCCGTGTCCGGCCATGTCCTGGAGCTCCTGTGCCAGGCGCCGCACGTTCTGCGCCAGCCTGCGGGTCTGTGTGTTCGCCTGCTCCCGTGCCCGGTCGCGGGTTTCAGCGAGGAGGTCCCGAGCCTGCGCGGCGGCTTCGCCGACCACCTGCCCGGCCTGCTCCTTGACGGCCGCCGCCACCTCAGCCGCGTTGTCCGCCACGATTTCCGCGCCCTCGCCGGCCTTCGACTTCACGGTCTGGGTCGCCGTGCTCAGTACGCCCGTGTCGCTTTCCCGGCCCGGTACGGCCGGGCCTGTGTCGACGTTCAAGACTCCTCCTCGCGATGATGATCGGATCGTCGTTCACGGCTGCGCCTGCCCCGCCCGACCGTTCCGACACCGAACGCGGGTTCCTCGTGTCCTGCCGCGCCGGCCGCCGCACCGGCCGCACCGGCCGTACCGGCTTGCCGCGCTCGACAGGGCCGACGGACGGCCCGCCTGATGCGCCCGTTGCTGGCGCCGGCTCACACCCGTCACCCGGCGGGCCGTGTCACTCCCAGGCGCACGCGCCGCACGCCCTCCGAGAAGTGGACGAGCGGCGGGCTCGCCGGGTCGGGCAGGCCCGCGGCGGCGGTCATGTTCTGGACGACCGTCACGTCGGTGGTGCTCCGCAGCGGCCATGGCTCGTGCTCCACCGGTGTCTCCCACAGCAAGCCGAAGTGGCGGGTGTAGGCGCGCCAGCGGGAGGTCAGCCAGAGCTCCAGGTCGGCGGCCACCAGCGCCGGTCCGGGGCGCAGGGCGATCCGGTAGGCGGCCCTTCCGCCCGTTCGTCGGCCGAGGTAGACGATCCGCCCGTCGGCCGTGTCGGTCCTGCCGGTGCCGGTCTCGTCGGCCTTCAGCCGGGCGGGCCGGTAGGGCGCGCCCAGCAGGGCGTTGGCGGCGAGGGTGAGGAGGAGGTGGGTGGTGTCGAGGGAGAAGAACCAGAGTCCGTCGCGTCCGCGCGGGCCGCGGACGTACGTGCGCAGGTTCGTCTCGGGGAAGGTCTCCCCTGGGAGCGGTAGACGACCGCCCGCCCGGACCTTCGCCATGGTGAACGGCGTGAGACCGACCCAGGCCAGATCCGCGTACCGGTCGACCGCCAGGCCGAGGGGAAGCATCCGCTGGATGGCGTCGGGCGGGTAGGCCCAGTGGACGAACGCCATGTCCAGCCACTGCATGCTGAGGGCGGGGAAGGCGATCCGCTGGTCAGGAGAGCGCGTCGTCATGTCGTCGCGTCTGCCCGGGGCCGGGTGTCCTCACGCCGGCGGTGCGCGGCGCGTCACGAAGGGAGGCGGGTGCGCGGGACGTGAGGGATCCACCACGGGGTCAGGGAGCCGGGAGCCTTGACGATGGAGCCCGTCGGTCGGCGCGGTGACCCCGGAGGCGCAAGGTCGCCCCAGGTCCTCGGGCACGGAGAGCGGCAAGGGCAGCGGGTGGCGGCTGAGGGTCTCGTGGTTCGATGCGCTCACGGCACGGCGCGGGCGATGAGGAGGGCGACGTCGTCCTGGTTCTCGGGGCGGCGCAGGGCGGTGAGCAGGAGGTCGCAGGTGTCCTCCAGGGGCCGGCGTGGGCCGGCGAGGACGTCGGTGAGGGTTTGCAGCCGTTGGTCGATGTCCTGGTCGCGGACTTCGATGAGGCCGTCGGTGTAGAGGACGAGCTCGTCGCCGGTGCGCAGGGTGAGCTCGCGGGTGGGGAAGGGCAGGCCCCCGACGCCGAGGGGCGGGCCGGGATCGAGGCGGACGGGGCGGGGGGTGTGGCCGGGGCGGGCGAGAACGGGTGGTGGGTGCCCGGCGCAGGCGAGGCGGCAGCGGCCGGTGGCGGGGTCGTAGAGGGCGATCAGGCAGGTGGCCATGGCGTCGCCGAGATCGCGGGTGGTGGCGTCGAGGTGGGTGAGGAGGTCGGCCGGGTCCGAGGTGAGGCGGGCCAGGGCGCGGGTGGTGGTGCGCAGCTGTCCCATGGTGGCGGCCGCGTTGATGCCCGATCCCATGACGTCGCCGACGACCAGCAGGGTGCGCGAGCCGTCGACGGGGATGGAGTCGAACCAGTCCCCGCCGGTCTCGTCGGTGGCGCTGGCGGGCTGGTAGCGGTGGGCGATGGCCAGGCCCGGCGGGTGGGGTGCGTGCTGCGGCGGCAGGAGGTGACGCTGAAGGGCCAGGGTGGCCTGGCGCTGGTGCTGGTACCAGCGGGCGTTGTCGATGGCGACGGCGGCGCGAGCGGCGAGTTCGGTGGCGAGCAGCACGTCGTCCTGGTCGAACGGGGCGGGCGTCCTGGTGCGTTTGAGGTCGAGGGCGCCGAGGACCTGGCCACGGGCGATGAGGGGGACGGCCAGGTAGGAGTGGACGCCGGCTTCGGCGAGGAGGTGGGCGGCGGTCTCGTCGCGGGCGATCCGGGTCAGGTCCGCGGCGGTGACACGGGGGACGAGAACAGGGTGCCCGCCGACGGCGGCCTGGGTGACCAGCCGGTGGGGGTGGTAGCGGGTGACCTCGCCGATCGGATCGGCGGCCTCGGTCGCCGGAGTGGGGTGCGCGGCCTTGATCGCCATCGCGCGGAACCGGGCGGGCCCGTCGTCCGCGCGGGTCGTCGCGCCCGGCAGGGCGGCGTCCAGCAGGTCGACCGCGGCGATGTCAGCCACTTCCGGCACGGTCACCTCCGCGAGCTCGCGGGCGGTGGTGGGCAGGTCGAGGGTGGTGCCGACCCGGATCGAGGCGTCGGCGATCAGCGACAGGCGCCGCCTCGCCCGGGCGGCGGCGAGGGACTGCTCGTAGGACTCGGTGACGTCGATGACGGAGATGGCCAGCCCCGTCACCCGCTGCCGCTGGTCCTCCAGGCGGTAGAACGACGAGGTCCAGGCGTGGGTGCGGTTGTCGTGCGGCATGTGGCCGACGGTGAACTCCTCCAGCACCGGCCGGCCGGTGGCCAGCACCTGGCGCATCCGGTCCTCGATCGCCGCGACGTCGAGGTGCGGCAGGACCTCGTGCGGGGTGCGGCCCAGGTGCTCGTCGGCGGACACGCCGTTGATCTTCTCCAGGGCGGGGTTCACCAGGACGTAGCGCAGGTCCTCGTCCAGCACCGCCAGTCCGATGGGCGCCTGGTGGACGATGCGCGCCGCCAGGGCCAGGTCGCGTTCCAGGCGCCGCACGGTCTCGCGCGGGGCGGCGATGCCCAGGGCGTACCAGGTGCCGGAGGCGGCTTGGAGGCGGGTGTTGCGGAACTCGACCAGCATGGTGTGGCCGTCCTTGTGCCGGACGGGGAACGCGCCGGCCCAGGTGCCTTCGCCGGCCATCACCCGGGCGAACGCCTCCTGCGCCTGCGCGCGGCGTCCGTCCTCCACCGCCAGCAGCCGTGCGGCCTCGCGGCCGAGGGCCTCCTCGCAGGAGTAGCCGAAGAGGTCCTCGGCGGGCGGGCTCCACAGGGCGATGCGGCCCTGCTCGTCGAGGACGACGGCCGCCACCCCGAGGACGTCCAGCAGTGCGCCCGCCGCCATCGCGGCGTCCGCCGGGCCGAGCCGGTGTGCCATCGCCACCACCTCCATCGCCCGTCAGTCGGCTTCGGGGCGCCTTCCGGTCCTTCCATCGTCCGCCACCGGGCGCCGGCGGCCCAGGGGGCCGGCGCCCGGCACGGAGCCGACGGGCGGGACGCCGCCTCGCCCGTCGGAGCCCGGTGGTCAGGTGGCGCTTCGGCCGCTCCGGTCGTCGACGTCGACGATCTCGGCGTCGACCACCTCGTCGTGCTCTCCGACGGCGTCATGCACGTCACCCGGGGCGGACGGCACCTCCCGGACGGAGATCACCGGCCGGCGGGCCTGGGCTGGTCCGCGGAGGCCAGGGCTGGGTGGCGAGGCTGTGGCGCAGGGCTTCGAGGCGGGCGAGGTGGGTGTCGAGGGCGCCGAGTGCGGCGCTGCTCCGCCACCGGATCCGGTGCTCAAGGGCGGCGAGCCGGTCTTCGATGTGCTGCCAGCGGTGTTCGGCGGCGGTGAGGGGGTCAGGCGCGTCGTTGGTCGCTGTCATGGCGGAGGCGGTCGGTGCGGTCGCTGAGGTCGTCGAGGCGGGCGGCGAGGTCGGGATGGCCGGCACCCAGATGCGGCCGCATGCCGGTCAGGGGCGTTATGAGATCGGCCGGGTCGGTGGCGCCGAGGGCGGCGGTGAGCGCGGCGAGCGCGGGGCGGGCCCGGGGCGCGAGGCCGGGGGCGGCGGTGATCTGGGCGGCGAGGACGCGCAGGTCGGCGGCGTGGTCGCGGGCCCAGGCGGTGACGGCGCGCTCGGCGGCGCGCCGGTCGCGCACCGCCTTGACCCGCTCGGCACCGGTCTCGGGGTCGGCGGAGGTGCTGCCGGCCGGGCGCAGGCGCAGGTAGCGGTTCTCGGCGGCCTGGCGGCTGGCGACCCCCATGGGGCGGGCGAGGTCGGCCCAGGTGGCGCCGGCGGCGCGGGCGGTCTCCACCAGCGGGGCCTCCCAGTCGGCGAGCTGGGCGCGCAGTTCCCGCAGCAGTACCAGGGCGGCCAGGGCCTGCTCGGCGCCGTCTTCCCGGGGAGCCGGTGACGCGGCGGCGGGGGTGTGGGCGGTGCGGACGGCGTCGTCGATGGCGGTGAGCGCCGCGACGGCGGCGAGGAACGACACCGGTTCGGGGCCGTTGTCGGGCTTCGGGCGCTTGGGTGGCTTCGGGGTCATGCCGTCATTCTACGGACGACGTCCGGTATTTGTCATCGGATGGATGACGTGTTACAACGGTTCTCAGGTGAAGCGCACTGGCACCCATCGATCAGTGGAGGTGTTTCGCGATGCTGATGCGCACCGACCCGTTCCGCGAGCTGGACCGTCTGACCCAGGGGTTCCTCAACACGACCGGCACGTGGTCGCGGCCGACCCCGATGCCGCTGGACGCCTACCGCACCGACGACGAGTACGTGATCTCCTTCGACCTGCCCGGCGTGGACCCTGAGGCGATCGACATCGACGTCGAGCGGAACACGGTGACCGTCAAGGCCGAACGCCGCCCGCACCGTCAGGGCGAGGGCGTGAAGTGGGAGCTGTCCGAGCGTCCGCTCGGCGTCTTCTCCCGGCAGGTCATGCTCTCCGACACGCTCGACCCCGCGGGGATCACCGCCGACTACGACGCCGGTGTGCTGACCCTGAAGATCCCGGTCGCGGAGAAGGCCAAGCCCCGCAAGATCGCGATCAGCCACAAGGGCGACCGCAAGCAGATCCAGGCCTGACCCTTCCCCCTGACGTTCCGCGCCGCCCCTGATCTCTCCCCCCGCGGGGGCGGCCGGAACACCCCCCCGACCCGCCGACCTTCTCCGACGCCCCGGCCGTGATCGGAGGGCACCCCGCGGTGACTCCGCGCTGGTGGGCGTCCTGCACCCGCGGCCGTCGCGGGAGGCCACCGCCATGACCGGCAACGCCATCCGGTCCGGCAGGTCCGCACCCCCGGCCGCCACCCGGCGACGACGAGGCCGAGCGCACGTTCGATGCCGTCCTCGCCCTGCTCGGGTTCCCGGTCAC
The DNA here is from genome assembly GCF_042677465.1 of Kitasatospora sp. NPDC127111. Classification (NCBI taxonomy): domain Bacteria; kingdom Bacillati; phylum Actinomycetota; class Actinomycetes; order Kitasatosporales; family Streptomycetaceae; genus Kitasatospora; species Kitasatospora sp. NPDC127111. The sequence continues at coordinate 28,253 of NZ_JBHXTG010000083.1, read as the reverse complement.
CGGCGAGGAGCGCTCCGCCGGATGTCCTGCCGCCCGGGCTGAGGAACCCGGTCGCCGAGGAACCGGTCAGGGCAGCGGCACGGCGTGAAGGCAGGTGTGCCGGCCTGGCCCCGACGCCACGGCGAGCGGCCGGGCGACCTCGCCGCTGATCTCCACCCGGAAGGTGCCCTCCGCATCCGCGTAGACCGGTACGCCGTCGGCGCTGGTCTCTCCGGTGGCGTGGACGACGACGACCTCCGGTGGGGCGTGGCCGCCGGGGGCGCCGGGCAGGGTGACCGCGTACCGCCGTGGGGTGTCCATGGCCCGTCTCACCCGGTTCCGGCGGGGGTGTCGCCGAGGGCGGCGAGCACGCTGTCGCGGATGGTGAACAGCTCCTCGGGGCCGGTGCTCTCCAGCAGCCGGCGTGCCTGGGCGGTGGGGGAGGCCAGCAGCAGCTCGACGTCGGCGGCCTGGGCGGCGGCCCGGGCGCCGAGCAGGGCGTCCAGGGAGGTGGTGTCGCAGTAGGCCAGTCCGGCGAGGTCGACGACCAGACGGGCCGGGCGCAGGGCCACCATGCGGCTGAGGGCCGCATCCAGGCGGCGGCGCCGGTCGGGGGCCGCCTCGCCGTCGAGACGTACGACCACTGCCTGGCCGGGGGCGGTGAAGGCGGTGATCCGCAGCAGCGGCGCGAGCGCGCCGGGGGTGCGGGAACGGGAGCTGTTTCCGGTGGACACGAGCGGCCCCTCCTCGCCTGAGGGAAGCTGTCCGCCTCCGAGCCTGCCCGGTCCGGCCCGTCCCACGCCCCGCCTCCGCAGGGCGGCCCGGCGGGGGCCGATCGCTCAAACCGGTCCCCGCCGGACACCCGACCGTGTGACCGACCCACGGCCCGGGTAAACCTCTTCGGCGCGGGGTACCCGGCCCGACCGCACCATGCGCTCGCACCGGGCGGACGCATCCGGTCAACCGCGTCCACGGCGGCCCGGCCGGTGGACGTCGCCGTGCGCATCACCCGGCGGGCGCGGGCCGACGCGCTGTGGTCCCGCGGCGCGCGACACGCCCCGCGGGTCCGGGCTGCGGTCAGCCTCCGGGGGCGCCGGGTCGGTCGGTGTCGTCGGGCCAGGTACGGGTGTCGCGGGGCTCTACGTAGGGTTCGGCGGCGGGCGGCATGCCGGAGCGGACCGCCTGTTCGCGGGCGAGTTCGGCGTCGAGTTCCAGGCCGAGCAGGATGGCGAGGTTGGTGAGCCACAGCCACACCAGGAACACGATGACGCCGGCGAGGGTTCCGTAGGTCTTGTTGTAGGAGCCGAAGTTGGCGACGTACGCGGCGAACCCGGCGGACAGGGCGATCCACAGCAGCACCGCGAGGACGCTGCCCGGGGTGAGCCACCGCAGTCCGCGGCCGCGGACGTTCGGGGCGGCCCAGTACAGCAGGGCGATCATCAGGATGACCAGCGCGACGAGGACCGGCCACTTCGCGATGCCCCACACGGTGAGGGCGGTGTGGCCGATGCCGAGCACGTCGCCGGCCTTCTGCGCGACCTGTCCGGTGAAGACGACGATCACCGCGCAGGCCACCAGCAGCAGCATGGTCACCAGGGTCAGGGCGATCCGCAGCGGCGTCGTCTTCCACATCGGCCGGCCCTCGCGGATGTCGTAGACGGCGTTGCCGGCGCGGATGAACGCGCCGATGTAGCCGGAGGCCGACCAGAGCGCACCGGCCAGACCGAGGATGGCGATGATCCCGCCGGTGGCGCGGCTGGCCTGGAGCTGGGTGATCGCACTGTGCAGGATGTCCCGCACCGCTCCGGGCGCCAGCGCCTGCACGTTGTTCAGCACGGTGTCGGTGGCGTCGGTTCCGATCAGGCCGAGGAGGGAGACCAGGACCAGCAGCGCGGGGAAGATCGCGAGCACGCCGTAGTAGGTCAGCGCGGCGGCCCGGTCGGGCAGCTCGTCGGCGAGGAACTCGCGGCCGGTGCGTTTGAGGACCTCGATCCAGCCGCGTTTGGGGATGGCGGTCGGCCCTGCGGGACCGCTGACGGCGGCTCGGTCCGCTCGGTCCGCATGGTCCGCGCCGTCCTGCTCGGGCCGTGGTCGGGACTTGGGGTCGGATGTCATGCCCCGCGTGTGCCCGGGCTTCGCACGGCGATACCCATTCGTCGGCCCGGACCCGTCGACCTCCGCAGCCCGAGCCCCCGTGTAGCACGTGCGCGGCGCTCGGGCCCGTGGGGTCGGTCGGCCCCTCCGTCGCCTTCCCGCCGGCTCCGCTCCCGCCGCCTGGCGGGTGACATGACCGGAGCGGCGGCCGCCCGCGCCCGCGCGCTCGGTCGGAGCACGCCCACTGGAGGACAGGCGTGGCCTGCCCGAGGCTGGGAAAGACCGGCCGGGGGTGACGGGCCGGGTCGTCGAGGGCGCGCCCCAAGCGGGGCAACGGTCGACACGCCGGACGGGGGCGTCACGGCGCACACCGTGGTACGACAGCACGACCCGCGACCGCCGTGAGAGCACAAGCGGCGCGGCGCATCGAATGCGAGGTGAGAGGCGTTGCCCGACGTCCGGCACGCGGAGGAGTTCATCGGGGTGCGGCCACGCGACGCGGTGGCGGCCGGGGCGGCCGTACTGGCCGCGCAGTGCGAGCGGCGTGCGGACCGTGACACGCAAGGGGCGCTGGCCGCCTACGCGTGGGCGCTGGATCCGGTCGGGCCGGCACCGGTGACCGGCCGACGGCTGACCGGGCCCCTGGCGGAGATCGACCTGGCGGTCGAGGAGCGTCGCGCCATCCAACGGGCTCGCGACGAACGGCGGCCGGGGACCGAGCGCGCCTTCGCTCGCGGCGCCGCCGGCGCCCTCCAGTGGCTCCTGGGCTTCCAGCCGATCGGGGCCTGAGCCATGCCAGCCCCGACGACGAAGGCGCCCGCCGACGGTTACCTGGTGTCGGTGCGGACCGCCCACAGCGAGACACCACTGCGCATCCTCGTGACGCCCACCAGTGCGAAGGGCCCCGCCGGACACCCGGTCTTCCACGACACCGACGGCCGGCTGCTGGTGGAAATCGCCCCCGACGGGACCTGCCGTCATCTCCTCCGCCGCGGTCTCTACCCGGCCGCCCTCCACGCGCTCGCCCCGGATCATGAGATGTCCTGCCCCTAGCGGCACTGGCGACGGGGGCCGCCTGGCAGGGCGGAGGACCCCAACCCGTCCCCGCCCCGGCCGGACGCGACCGTGAGGGCGCTGTGATCCGTCCGGTGGACCTGTCGCCGGGCCTCGTGGATCACCTGCGGGCGGCGTGGTGGACTGGCCCGATGACGTGGGAAGGCCGAAGGATCCCGGGCTGGGCGGCCGGCGCGGCCGCCGCCGTCACCTTGGTGACCGGCTGCTCGTCGCTGACCAGCCGAGAGGACGCGGCGGCCGCCGCCGCGCAGCGTTTCGAGGCCGCCGTCCAGCAGCAGGACAACAGCGCCCTGTGCCGAGCGCTCGCCCCCGGCACCCGCCAGGAGCTGGAGGACAACGTCAAGAGCAGCTGCGAACAGGCGATCGGCGACAGCGACCTCCCCCCGGCCTCGGGCATCTCCCGCGTCGACGTCTACGGCCAGCAGGCCCGCGTGGTGTTGGACCAGGACACCCTCTTCCTGTCGGCGTTCCCGGAAGGCTGGAAGATCACCGCCGCGGGCTGCCGGCCCGAACCCCGTAAGCCCTACCGCTGCGAACTCAAGGGAAGCTGACGTGCGTACCCTCTTCACGCTGCTCATCACCGTCGTCGTCGGAGGGCTCGCCTACTTCAGCACCATCGGAGCGCTGCACCGATGAGCACGGCGGCCCGGTTCCTGCGTGACAACAGCCTGACCCTGGTCTTCGGCACCGCGTTCCTGCTGACCCTCGTCGGGCAGGCCGCCGCCGGGATCGCCGAGGCCAACAACCAGCTGGTCGCCGCCGACCTCCAGCCCGTCAGCGTCGCCGACTACCTGACCGGCTCCGACTTCGCTGTCGACGTCACCGAGAACTGGCAGTCCGAGTACCTGCAGTTCTTCCTGTACATCTTCGGCACCGTGTGGCTGCTGCAGCGCGGCTCCCCGGAATCCAAGAGCCTGGACCGCGCCGGCACCGAGTCCGACCGCGAGCAGAAGGTCGGCTCGCACGCCACCGCCGAATCCCCCGCCTGGGCCCGCGCGAGCGGGGTGCGCCGGGCCGTGTACTCGCGCTCCCTCGGCATCGTGATGGCGCTGTTCTTCGTCGGCTCGTGGTTCGCCCAGTCGATCAGCGGTGTCGCCGCGTTCAACGCCGAGCGGCTGCGCGATCGGCAGGCGCCGTTCACCTGGTCCGACTACGTGCTGTCCGCGGACTTCTGGAACCGCACCCTGCAGAACTGGCAGTCCGAACTCCTGGCCGTCGCCTCGATGGCGATCCTGGCCGTCTACCTGCGCCAGCGCGGATCCCCGGAGTCCAAGCCGGTCGGCGCCGCCCACACCTCCACCGGCGTCGAAGGCTGACCACCGGACGGCTCAACGGACGTGGAAGGCCGGTGAACCGCGGCGGGCGCGTGGCGCTCTTCACATGAATGACAACATTTCCATATTTTCCATTTTGGAACATCTCCATCCTGTGACTCGCCACGCAATTCGCCTACGGATGGCCGGAAATCAGTCCCAGCTCTGCTCTAATGGGGACCGCACCTGAACGTCCATTACGGAACACCAGGGAACGGCGGGAAGTATCGCGACCATGGGTACATTCTCCGATACCGCGTTGCTCGCACTCGGCGACCCCGACCGGCTCAGGGCCGCCTTGGCCCCGGCGGGCGACAGCAGCGGGGTTCTCACCCTGATCAACGCGACCCATGAACTCGCTTCCGCCCGCATCGACCGGGTCGCGGACGTCCGGGTCGGCGACATCGTGCTGCAACAGCCGTTCTACCCCGTTCGGCGTGTCACCGGCGACCTCAGCCGGACGACGCCGAGCTACCTCAGGGACGACCTGCGGCTGAGCGTGACGCACGAGCCGGTCTGGGCCGATCTGCTCGCCCGCGTCCAGGTCGACCTGGTCGCCGAGGTCGACCTGGGCGGTGTGGAATCGGTGGTGACGCGAATGGTCGGCGACATCGCCACGCTGGACGACTTCCGCGCACAGGTCCCCTTCCTCGACCTCGACGAATTCATGCACCGGCACCACCTGGTGACGGTCGAGGACCTCCGGGACGCAGGCGAGTACCTGGTCGCCGAAATCCGGCTGCGCGCACCTCCGCCATTCGATCCGGCGGATCCGGCCAATACCTACGGGATCGAGATCTCCGTCGCCGTTCTGGCGATGGACTCCCTCGACCTCACGGCGGGGCTCCGAGCGGCCAAACGGCTCCGGGCCGCGGCGGCCGATCTGCTGACGCCCACGCGGCCCTCCGTCCTGGGCGAGCCGAAGGCGCCCTACGGCGTGGCCGTCGTGTTCCCCGCGGCCACCCCGGCCTCGCCCGACGCCCAGGCCCGGGCCACGGCCACGACGAAGCTCTTCGCCCGCGAGGGCGTCCTGAGCCTGTTCCTCGGCAACACCTAGACCGGACCGGAGGAGGTACCGTGCCCGCCCACAGTGAGGCGTCCGAACCCAAGGACACCGCCGACCCGCCGCCGACACCCTCATCGGGGGAGGCCGAGGACCGGGAGGCGGAACCGGGAACCGACGCCGGCGGGCGGGCCACGACCGCCCTGCCGCCGCTGTCCCCGGACGAATTGAATGCCCTGCAAAGGAAGTTGCGGGCGAAGTACCACTGAGGATGGCCCGACAGAACGGAGACGGCGGATGACCGTCAGATACATCAGAGTCAGCCCCACGGTCGACCTGTTCGCGCCGGTCACGCGGGCATTCGGCACCATCGCGGTGATCGGCAAGGTCTCCGACGCGGGCTCTCCCCCCGACGACATCGCGCAAGTGGGGGTGCCGCTCCTGTTCACCGATCCTGCGGAGGCGCGCCGGCGGGCCCCCGGCGACCTCGGCGCCTCGATCGGCCTCGCGTTCCGGCAGTCCCCGGGCCCGTCCACGGTGTGGGGGGTGCGCGTCGACGCCACCACTCCCGACTACGACGCCGCCCTCGACGCCGTGGCCGCCCTGGACGTCCAGCTGGTACTGCTCGCCAATCTCCCCCTCGACTCGACGTCAGGCGCCACCGGCAGCGCTCCGGGGGCGGTCACGAAGCTGGTCCGGCACGTGGACGAGGTCTCGGGGACCGGCGGCGACGGCAAGGAGCGCATGGGCGTCGCCATGCTGACGAAGGGAACGGCTGATCCGTCGATCGTCAGCGGGTCGCTGGCCAGCGACCGGATGGTCTACATCGCGCACCAGAGCGACGAGGACGCCGCCGCCGCGGTGGCCGGAACCATCGCCGGGTACCAGCCGCACGTCTCGATGCTGCTGAAGCAGGTCCAGATCACCAGCCCGCCCTTCACCCCGAGCCAGATCCAGACCCTCAACGGAACGGAGGGCGAGACCTCGGGCCCTGCCGGGCAGGGCGTGAACTGGCTCGCCTCACCCTCACTGGTCGGCCAGGGGGTCTACCTCGGCGAGGGGTACACCGGCAACGGCGGCCTCGGCAAGAAGAAGTTCATCGACATCGTGCGGACCGTCGACGACGTCTCCTTCCGGCTGAAGGCGCAGCTCATCAAGACGATCGGCAACCTGCGGATCAGCCGGTCCGGGCTGCGGGCGCTGATCGGGCAGATGGAGTCGGTGCTCGACCCGCTGCAACGGGCCGAGGTGCTCGACTCCTACCGGATCGACATCCCTCTGCTGCGACTGCTCGACAAGGACCCGGCGACCCTGACGCCCTCGGAGGGCGCGCAGATCAACAATGCCCACGCGCAGCGGGTGGTCGACACCCTCGTCACGGTCGAGTACGCCGCGGCCCTGCACCGGCTCAACATCGCGCTGAAGTTCCAGTAACGCACAGGTCCGCAGGGTCCGCGGCGTCCAGGAGCCTGCAGCGTTCGAAGCGTTCGAAGCGTTCGAAGATTTCGCAGAGTCGCAGAGGAGGAGAGCACGCAATGGCCGATTGGAACACCCGGCTGGAGGTCAAGCTCGGCGATGCCACCATCACGCCGATCTCGACGTTCACACCGACCTTCAACGTGCCCCACACGGTGATCCACAGCATCGAGGCGGACAACGTCGGCTACGTCCGGCAGCCATTCACCTTCACGTTCACCATGGCGGTGCCCGCGGTGGCGTCGGCGGTCGCCGATCTCACCGAACTGGCCACCAACGGCAAGGAGTTCTCGATCGCCGTCGCCGAGAAGAAGGGCACCGACTGGGCGTTCAAGTCGCTGAAGTTCGCCCGCTGTGTCGTCACCTCGGCGAGTCCCAGCAACGTCGTCATCGACGGCGTCCCCCAGGCCAGCTTCAACTGCCTGGCGCTCACCGTCGGACTGGAGGCGTGAGCCGTGACCGACGACGACCCGACCGTGGCGCTTCCGTCGTACGACGGTGGCGGGCGGGTGGAACGCACCGGGATCGCGCTGGTGCACGAGGGCGAGTACATCGTCCCGGCGGCGGGCGGAGAGGCGCTCGTGGCACCCCACGACGACAGCGGAACGGTCATCAACTTCCACTTCCCGGTGGAGGTGCAGGTGGTCGGGGCGCTGAGCGACAGCCACGTCCAGCAGGTCGCGGCGCACGTCTTCGGCGAGTTCGAACGTGAGCTGACGAGCCGCCTGTGAGCGGGGCGAACATCCCGGTGCTGGTCGGCGCGGTGCCGCTGCTGTACGTGCAGTCGATGACGATCAACGAGGGCTACCGGATCGAGCGGATCGCCGGCGGCCGGTTCTCCCAGGCCACCCAGCCGACCACGAAGACCATCGCCATCGAGGCGATGCTGATCGGGCCGGAGCGTCTGCTGCTGAAGAAGGCGCTGGAGGTCATGGCGCTGACGTCGCGGCTGCTCGTCTCGACGGCGGCGCCGCTCCTGGCCGTCGCCGGCATTCCGGTGGTGTCGGGGTTCACGATCAGCCTCGACATGCAGATCACCGACCTGCGGTTCACCCAGAACGTGCAGAAGCGCGAGGCCCTGGACGTCAGCATCACCCTGCAGCAGGTGCCGAGGTCGGCGGTCACGTCGGCGATCGGCGAGGCCGCCGACCTCGCGCTGGCCGTCGCGACGGCAGCGCTCCCGAGCGGCCCGCCGCCGAATCCGATTCCCCGTACGCCGCGAGGCCCGATGTAGCCGGAGGGATTGTGGCCACACTGGACGCACCGAGCTATCTCCGTTTGCCGATCGAGCCCGCCGAGGGCTTCCCGCAGGCGTTCCGGCTCCAACTGGGCGCCAGGATCTACCAGTTCCACCTCTACGTGAACGTCGCCGAGGACGTGCTGCGCGCCGCACCCGCCGATCCGGTCCTGGACCTGCCGACGGCCGGCGCCTTCCTCGTGCTGCGGGTCGCCCGGGAGGAGCCGTCCGGGCTGGTCCCGCTGCTGCGCCGCAAGCTGGTCCCGGGGGTCGGCTACCGGGCCGGCGAGCTGTCGCTGACCTTTCCCACCATGCGGGTCGCGCGGCAGAACCTGAACGGGGTGGGGGAGTTCGGCTCCGAGGTGGTCGGCGGGGTGGCGCTGCGATGAGCCTCGTCATCTGGTACAAGGTCGAGATCGCCGAGCTCCGCCCGGCGGGCGGTCCGCTCGCCGCGGTCGCGTCACTGGTCGGCGCCGCACTTCCGGTCACCGTCTCCAACGACGTGCTGAGCGGTTCGCTCGTCCTGGACGCCGACATCACCGTCACCATGACCGAGGGCGCCGCCGCGGACACGTTCGAACTCACCCTGGTGAACCTGCCCGATCCGACGGTGGAGCTCATCCGGGCGAAGATGGCGACCACGCCGCTGAAGGTCCTCATCCACCTCGGGTACTTCGACGAGCCCGCCACCACCACCGGCCTCAACCCGGTCCTGCAGGGCCGGCTCACCTCCCTCTCCAGCAGCGTGGACCAGGACGGGGCGTCCCGTACCGTGCTCACCGGCCAGGAGGAGGGCGGGTACCTGCTGCGGAACACTCCCACCGCCAAGAGCGCGCTCGCGCCGACCGACGTCACCGAGTTCGCCCGGACGGTGGCCGCCCAGGCCGGCGTACAACTGGCCACCGGGTCCGCCCTGACCGGGACGCTGGAGAACTTCACCGCCGGGAACGGGTCCGCGCTGGACACCTTGCGCGACCTGGCCCGCCGGGCGGACGTGCCGTTCGTCGTCCGGGACATGAAGGTCTACCTCGGGCCGGCCGTCGGAGCCCCGGGCGACCGCGCGCCGGTCGACTTCGACCCGGACCGCAACCTGGTCTCGCTCGACCAGAGCCGGTCCGAGGACACCGTGACCCGGTTCACCCAGAGCGCGCAGGCGCCGGGCTCAGCCCCCGGACCGGCGCCGGCCACCGCCCCCACGGTGCCGATGCGGGCGGCGCTCGGTCTGACCGCCCTGGGGCACCCCGGGCTGCGGGTCGGCCAAGTCGCCGCCATCACCGGGGTCAACCGCATCCCCGACCAGACGATGCGGATCAGCGCCGTCGTCCACCGGTTCAGCTCCCGCTCCGGCTACACCGTCGACGTCAGGCTGGTGGTCGCCGAGGCGGGCAAGCGGGCGCAGGTCGGCGGCGGGGTCCAGGGCGTGGTCGACCGCTGGCGGGACGTCGTGGAACGCCAGCAGCAGGAACGGCCGGCCATCGACGTGGGCGAGGTCACCGCCTACGCTCCCGGCGCCGAGGGCAAGCACCTGGCGTCGCTCCACTACGGGCAGAGCCCGTCGGGCGCGGTGGTCGCGCCCAGTGTCGCGGCCCCGGTCGACACCGCGGTGGACCTCCACAACAAGCCGATCGCCTCCCCCTTCGCGTTCCACAACTGCGGCCTGATCACGCCGGTGTACCCGAAGATGCGGGCCGTCCTGGCGCACAACCGCGGCCTGGTGAACGACGCCGTGGTGACCGGCTTCCTCTGGCCGGAGAACCCCGCCCAAGCGCACCCCGGCAACCGGCCCGGCGACTACTGGCTCGCGCTTCCCACCCAGCTCGGCCCGGACGGGCTTCCCGTCGGCAAGGGCGCCAACGACCTCACCGACGCCACCGGCCACCGGGTGGTGCAGGCCGCCGGGCTCCACGTGCTGGTCGGCGCCGACAAGCTGCCGGACGTCGGCACCCGGCCGACGCCCCCCACCGGCAGCACGATCACGATCGAGCACCAGAGCGGCACGAAGATCGCCGTGGACCAGGACGGCAACGTGACCATCACCACCGCCGCGACAAAGAAGCTCACCCTCGGGAACGGCCAGGTCAGCCTCGTGCTCGACGGCTCCTCGGTGAAGGTGTCCTGATGCCGAGCGCCCTCACCACCGCGTCGGTGCTCCAGTGCATCCACGGCGGACGGCTCACCGTGCCGGCCGCCGGCACCGCGCTCACCGTCGACGGGCAGCCCGTCCTGGTCCAGAGCGACCTCGCGGCCGCGACGATCGCCGGCTGCGCCAACACCAACGCGTCCGCCGGCCAGACCCCGTGCCTCAAGGTGACCTCCGTCATCGCCGGGCTCAGCACCGTCCTCACCGTCCGGGGCCAGCCCGTGCTGTTGGACACCGCTCGAGGACTCACCAACGCGACGCCGCCCGCGCCCGTCATGTGGCAGGTCGTCTCGGCCGGCCAGACCAAGCTGACGGCCCGGTAGCCGGGGCCAACCCAGGAGGATTGACGTGAACGACGGACCGTTCGGCCGCAGCCTGCTGATGCAGGACGGCGATCTGGTGGTGCGCGACGGGCAGGTGGCCGAGGTCAGCGGCACGGCCAACCTGCTCCAGGCCCTCACCCTGCGGGTGTTCACCCCGTTCGGGTCGGACGAGTTCAACGTCGGCTACGGGCTCGACGTGACGCGGGCCTTCACCGAGGCGCACCCTCCCCAGCTGGTCCGCAAGCTGCTGGAGCTGAACCTGGTCCGCACGCTGGTGACGGACCCGCGGGTGAGCGACATCCGGCAGATCACCTTCGACGACGATCCGCAGACCCGTCACTCGCGCTCCTGGAGGGTCCGCGTCGACGTCGAGACCGTGGCGGACCAGCCGGCCACGCTGCTGGTCGAAGTGGGGGTGTGAGCGTCCGATGACCGAGTACGGAGTCACCGACGAGGGGTTCGTCCTCAAGCCCTTCGACATCCTGCTGCAGGAGGGCGTCGACCGGGTCAGGGCCGTCCTCGGCGTCGACCTGACCAGCACCAGCCCGGTCCGCAAGCTCCTGGAGGTGGCGGCGCACGAGGACGCCGAGGTCTGGAAGCTCATGGAGGACCTCTACTACGCCAACTTCGTTTCCACCGCGTACGGCGACGCCCTCGACCTGCTCGGCGAGGACGTCGGCCTGGCACGCCGGGACCTCTTCAGCGAGGGCACCGTCCGGTTCACCCTGGCCGGGGCGGCCCCGGGGCGGGACTACGTCGTGCCGGAGGGCACGGTCGTCACGACGGCGGCCGCCCCGCTGCGGGCTTTCGCCACCACGGCGGCGGCCCGGCTGAACGCCACCGCCCCGACCGCGGACGTCGCCATCGCCGCGGTCGACCGCGGCGAGGAGTACGACCGGGGCAGGGACACGATCACCGTCGTCGACCCGGTCTGGCAGCAGGTGTACCTCGGCGACTTCGCCCCGGCCACCCTGGCGGTGACCAACCCCGTCCCCACCACCGGCGGCGGACGGCGCGAACCCGACGAGGTGTACCGCGCCCGGCTCACCGGTCTCGCCCGCGACCTGTGGACCCTGGACAGCGTGCGCCAGGAGGTGCTGGACGTGAACGGCGTCGTGGACGTCGTGCTGTCCGACCCGCTCGGCGGCGTGGACGTGTCACAGAGCTACTTCGACGTGTTCGCGTTCGACCAACGACTGTTCAGCACCGAACGCCACGTCGGCGAGCCGTACTTCTTCGACGTGCTGGTCGCCCACGACTACCGGTGGCCGTGGCGGACGACCGGGCCGGTGCCCGGGGTGTACGAGCGCGTGTCGGCCGCAGTGGACCGGGTTCGTCCGGTGGGCGTGCACGCCAACATCGTCGAGGCCAACCACATCGACACCGGTGTCCGCGCGACGGTCATCGTCGAGGCCGGGTCCGACAGCGCGGCCCTGCAGTCCGCGATCCTGCGACGGCTGGCCGCCGACATCGGCGGGCTGCGGCTCGGCGGCGACGTCAGGTACTCGCACGTGATGGCCGCCTTCGTCGAGCAGCCCGGCGTCGTCGACGTGCAGCAGCTGCACCTGCGGCGGTGCCCGCCGGCGTTCGGACGGATCACCTTCGGCGCGGTACCGCACCAGAGCGCGGTCGTCGAGGCCGCAGTCGGCGAGAACCTGGTGATGGGGCCGACCGAACTGGCCGTCTTCCGGCCGGACAGCGTCCTGATCGACCTCACGGTGGTGGTCCGGTGAGCACGCTGGCCGCGGTCCGGATGGCACGCCACCTGACGGCGCCGTTCGGCCGGGGCGCGGACTCGCTCGCGCTGACGCTTCTTCCGGGCTCTGGACCGGCCACCGCAGCGATCGCCCCGTACGACTTCGGGGACCACCGGGCGACCTTCGGGCACCCGGCCGAACCGGCCTACGTGCTGGCGCTGTTGCGGGACTGCGAGCACGCCACCGTGATCGGCCTGGAGCTCGCCGGGCCCGGTAGCGCCGAGGGCCCGGCTTCCGTCACCGTTCCGGCCGGCACGCGGGCCGGGACGTCCTACGTCGTGCGGCTCCCGGCCGGGGCCACCGAGGCGACCCGGCTGACCCGCCTGGTGACGACGCCGGCGCCGGCCGTCGGGAGCGCCGCGGAGCGCTGGTCGCTCACCGCGTTGCTCGGCACGACCGGCAAGCTGCTGTGGGCCCTCGGCGCCGAGCGGGACCAGCTGCGCCACCAGCTCGGCCGGACTCTCGCGCAGCGCCACCTCTCCAGGGCCACCGGCGCCAGCCTGGACCTCATCGGGGCCGACCTCGGAGTGCCACGCTTCCCGCCGCTGCCGTACGGCTTCGACCAGCACGTCATCGCGCTGTACCACCTGGACGACGAGGCGGGCGCGACCCCGCAGGTGAAGGACCTCATCGGACGCTACCCGGGGCGCACCGGCCACGACGGCACGATCAGCGGTCCGGTCCTGCCAGGCAGCCCCGGCCGGTACGGGCGGGCCTTCCGCTTCACCGGCCCCGGGGCCGTGGTCACCGTGCCGAGCAGCCCCGACTTCGACATCGGGCCGACGGCGGACGCCACCGTCGAGTGCTTCGTCCGCCCGGACCCTGGCCCGTCGGACGGTCTGCTGCTGACCCGGCACCCCGACCCGGCGAGCGCCCTGGCCGGCTGGGTGCTCGGCACCGGCGACTTCGGCCGCGGGCTGCCCCGGAACCTTCGGTTCGCCGTGGGTGACGGCAGCACCACCGTGGAGTTGTTCGCCGATCTGTCCTTGCCCACCGACCGGTTCAGCCACGTCGCGGCGGTGCTCGACCGCGGCGCGGGCCAGGTCACCCTGTTCGTCGACGGGAAGCCCCGGGACCGGAAGCCCGTCGGCGGCTCCTTCGGCGCGGTCGGGAACACCGCCCCGCTGCTGATCGGCGCCGGAGGCAGCGGATTCCTCGGCACGATCGACGAGGTGCGGCTGTCCGCGGTGGCCCGCGCGGACTTCTTCCCCGCCCTCGGCGAGAGCGACGCGCACTACTTCCGGCGGCTGCGGATCTTCCGCCGGTGGACCCTCCCGACGCCCGCCGGCCTGACCGAGGCCCTCAACGCCACTGTCGGCCCGATCGGGTCGGTGAAGGACCCGCTGGTGGTCGACGACACCAACCGGCGGGTGGTGCGGGGCACCCACGTCGTCACCGTCGTGCCGGTGAGCCTGCTGCCCGGCGAGGCCATCGACCGGGACGGCCGGCGGCGGGTGGCGGAGGCCGACGCCGTCGGGACCGCGGCCGACGAGCAGCTCTTCGATCCCGCGTACCTGCTGCGGCACGCGCGGGCCGACGTCGACTACACGCCTCCGCCGCCGCGTGAGCTCCGGCCGTACGAGCCGCCGCCGGACCCGCACCGCATCCAGCTCGTCGTCGAGGAGCCGCTCGACCGGCTGGCCGGCTTGGTGGCGGCCGAGGCTCCGGCCGGGCGACTGCGGGTGGACTCGGCCTTCGACCCCCGGGCCGAGGACCTCCGCGCCACCGGGCGCGCCCTGACGCTCCGCCACAGCACCCTGCCCACGGGTCGACTGGCGGCGCTCGCCCACCGGGCGGGCTTCGACTTCGTCCGGTACCTCGGTGAGGCCGACCTGGTGTACGCCGCGTGCGAGGTGGGCGACCGCCTCGGCATCGACCTGACCCCGCCCGGCGCCGGGGCGGCCGAGCTGACGGTGGATTCGGCCGTGCAGCTGGCCGTCCGGCCGGCGCTTCCGGCGGACGCGTTCGTGCGATGGCTTACCGTCCCGTGCGGTCCGGGCCGGGCCACGGTCACCGAGGGACCGGCCGGGACGGCCACCCTGAAGGCCACCGCTCCGGGCGGCGTGGTGGTCAAGGTCGACGTCAGCCGGGGCGGCCACACGCTCAGCGCCACCCGGACCCTCCGGGCCGGCCCGGCCGAGCTCGCCGATGGTGCGCAGATCGCCGCGGACGGCACGCTCGGCGCGCCGCCGAGCGTCGTCGGCGGGCCCGATCCGGACTTCGATCCGGTGTTCCTGACCCGGCACGACGATCCCCGCGTGATCTACGGGACCGATCCGAACCACCACCTCGTGCAGTACGGGACGGCGCGGCGGCTCGACGCACTGCTGGCCGAGCTGGACCGGCAGCGGATCACCGGACAGCTGACGGTGGCCGGCGCCTTCGATCCCGGCGGCGACGCCCCCGCCGCCCAGGGGCGGGGGCTCACCGTCCGGCACGGCGGCCTTACCCCGGGCCGGCTGGCCGCGGCGGCCCACGCGGTCGGCTTCGGCCACGTCCGTCGGGCCGGGGCGGACGTGGTGCTGCGGCACGCGGCGGAGCCGCTGGTCGCCGTGGAAGGCCCGGACACCGTTGCCGAGGGTGGGTCGGTGGACCTGCGGGTCGTGCCGCCGCCCGGCGCGTTCGGTGCGGACGCCCGCCTCGACTGGGCGTCCGGGGCGCCGGCGGACGGCCTGGCCGACTGGAGCACCACCACCCAGCCGACGCCGCGGCTGACCGGGGTGCGGGCGGGCAAGGTCTGGGTCCAGGCCGCCTACCTGCTGGGCGCCGGGCGCGCGCCCTACACCTTCGAGGTGCGGCTGCGGCCGGAACTCCCGGCGGACACGGTCATCTCCAAGGACCAGTACGACCTGATCATGAACATCCTCAACACCCTGCACCCGATCGGGGTCGAGGTGAGCACGCGGGCGATCGGCGAGCACGTCATCGAGGTCCGCGGCGACGCCCTGGCGGCCAACCCCGACCACACCTTCCCGAAGTTCCGTGTCCGCAGCGGGTCGCCGCGGCGGGCCAAGGAGACGAGCCCATGAGCGGAGTCAGCTTCACCCCGACCTTCCACCACACGGACTGGGTCGACAACGTCGACCGGGTGCAGGCCGGCGGGCCGACCGGCTTCAACGTCCGGTTCCGGACCCTCGAGAAGGACCTCGGGGCGGTGTCCACGGCCGTCGGCCAGCTCGATACGGCCATCGCCGCCCTCTCGGTCCGTCCGCCGGCCAAGCCCACCTCGATCACGCTGAGCCCGGCACTCGTCCCCGTCACGCCGACGCCCGGCTGGAGCCACGACCAGACCGGGATCGCGGTCCGGCCGCAGGGGGCGGCGAGCGTCTTCGGGCTCATGAACGTCCCGCTGCCCGACCAGGTCCGGCTGCTGTCGCTGCGGGCGCTGGGCACCAACACCGGGGCGACGGCGATCGTCCGGGTCTCGCTGCTGCGGGCTCCGCTGGTCCCCGCGGCCAACACGCCGCCCGACCGGCTGGTCCGGGTCTCCCCGGACACCAATCCGTTCGACCGTACCGACACCGTCACGGACCAGAACCTGGCCCGGGTCAACATCAGCCAGTTCCGCTACTTCCTCCTGGCGACCGTGGACAGCGCCGTCGCCGCCGACGTGATCACCCTCGCCGGCTTCCAGATCTCCTACATCGCCGACTGAACGACCCGACCGCACGCCGAAGGAGAGCACCATGGCCGGCAACCTCTACATCCGGGTGGCCGCGGGCGACACGGGCTCCCGCCCGTTCAACGACTGCCACGACGCCTGGAAGAACGAGAGCATCTGGCTGGATCCGCCGCGCCCCGACGACACCACGGCCGAAGTGGGCCAGCCGAGCGTCATCAAGGTCCGGGTGCGCAACCTCGGGAGCACCGACCTCCCGTTCGTCCGGGTCCACGCGTACGTGTCGTCCCCGCAGATCGGGCTGACCAGCCCGGCCCAGTCGATCGCCGACTTCATCAGCGCCCCCCAGACCGTCCCCCCGGCCCAGACGGCGCCGAACGGCGTCGTGTTCGACTGCGGCCCGTGGACGCCCACCGCCGCCCAGCTCGCCGCCTCCTCCAACGGGGGGCACCTGTGCCTGTTCGCCAATGCCTTCCAGGACAGCAACCTCGCCGACCCGCCGTTCGACGGCAAGGACCTGACACCGGGTACGGACACCTTCCACGTCTGCGACGACGCCCATCAGGGCCAGCGCAACATCACCCTCTGGGCGGTGGCGAAGGGGATGCGGCAGCTGCCCGCGATGGGCTTCCGCGTCAGCCCGCTGCCGAAGGGGATCAAGGAGGCGGTCCTGGTGCTCGAAACGCTCAAGGAGGGCGAGTTGGCCGAACCCGGCCTGCACAACGTCCTGCTCTCCCGGCGCGACATCACCCGCGACGAGAAGGGCCGCCTGGTCATCGACACGGGCGAGGGCAAGCCGGTCCCGCTGCGGCTGTCCACCGAGCCGCTCAAGTACGACCTGACGACGGACGGCGGGTACCGCGGCCCGCGGCTGCCGCTCGACCGGGACAACCACCGCCACCACTCGCACGCGAAGCTGCACGTGGAACTCGACCCGAACGACCCGATCGGCACCGTGCACGCCTTCGACGTCGTCCAGCGCACCAAGCAGGGCCGTCACCTCGGTGGAGTCCGCGTGGTCAGCGTGGTGACCGCGACGGGCCGCTGACGGTGCGGGTCGACTGCCACATCCCGATCACGGTGCGCGTGGTCGGCACACCCACGGACGCGCAACTCGACGAACTGACCCGGACGCTGACCCGGGCGGTGCGGGCCCGGATGGCCGAGGCCGAGCGGGAGCTGGCCGCCCGCCTCGGCCGTCGCGCTCCGGGCCCACCGGCCGGGATCCGCGAACGGTACGATCCGGCCCGCCACGGCGACCGCGGCTACGCCGTGGCGTCCTACCAGGACGGCGGACGCCCGCACGGCGTGCCGGTGCGGGCGTCGGACCGGCCGTGGACCGTCCTCAGGACGGTGCACGTCCGCGCGCGCGTCGGCCGGTTCCTCGACTTCGTCGGGAGCGTCAACGAGGGCGGGCAGCTGCCCGAGCGGGTCCTGTACGCCGAACTCCGGGAGGAGACCCGCTGGGCGGGGATCTGGTGGGTGCGGACCGGAAGGGACCGCACCCTCGCCGAGCTGTCCGCCGAACTCTACGAGCGCGCCGCCCAATTGGCACGGATCGGCCCCGACCGGGTACTGGCGGCGGCGATCTGGGCCACCGACCGGTACCGGGCCGCGCTGCTCGCCCTCGACGAGGGCGGCACCCTCGCGGACCGGATCGGCTGGATCGGTCCGCACAACGCCCGCCGGATCGACGGCGAGGGCGCCACCGCCCTCCTCCGGCACGGCGGCTGGGCCCTGTTCGCGTTCATGGCGCTGCCCCGCGTCGAGCTCACCGACCTCGCCACGCCCGCCCCCGACGTGCTGCTGCGACTCCCGCTGTCCGAGGCGGCGTTCTGCATCGACACCGCCGACTTCGAGAACCGCCACGGTCTCACCGCGGCCCAGTACGTGGCCGAGTCCGGCAGCACGCCGGTGCCGGTGTGGCTCCAGCCGCTGACCGTACGCCGACGCACCCCACCGGCCGCGCTCGCCCTGCTCCTGGCCCGCCGGGCCGACCAGCGCCTCCCGGCCGGCGACGGCCAGGAGCCCGCCGACCGGCTCCTCCTGCTGACCGACGCGGCCCTGAGCCGCCTCCCTGCGGCGCTGCGGGAGCGGGCCACCGGCTGGTCCGACCCGGCGACCCGCCGCCTGGACGACCGCGCGGCCGTGTTCCACCTGGAGGCCGGCCAGCGGTGCCTGTACGCCAGGGCGGTGCTGACCGTCGACGAGGAGCGGCTCGGCGCCGCCCGCCACCGGCCGCGCGCCCGCCACCTGGCGGCCCGACTGCGCCGCCTGCTGCCCGGCGACCCGGCCGAGCGCTCCTGGCGCCAGGAGATGGACGACTTCCTGCGCCGCGAGTTCGAGAGCGACCCGCCGGTGGACCGGCCCGCCGGCGGCACCCTGTTCGAGCACGTGCTCACCGCACTGGGCGGGGACTTCGACCGGTTGTACGACGCGGTGGAGGCCTCCCGGCACTTCGGGCTGCGGCACCGCCTGCTCCGGCTCAGCCTGGCCACCTCGTGGGCCACCCACGCCAAGGTGCTGAAGCTGCACGAGTCGCTCACCACCGAACGGCTCACCGGCACCCCCAACGAGTACCGGACCGACCCCGCCCGGATCCTGCTGGACCGCGACCCCCGCAAGACGGTCGCGGTGAACGGCGTCCTCGGCGAGGTCGACTCCCTCTACACCACCCGCCGCGAGCTCAAACGGCTGCGCCCCGCCCGCGCCGCCGCGCTGCGCGAGGCGCTGGACGCGGAACGGGTCGAGCTGGTCGGCCGGATCGCCCGCGGTGAGGACCACGCGAGCTACGACCAGGAGCGGTTCGCCCGCGAGGTGCTGAGCCGCGCCGTCCAGCGGGTGCGGCTGACCGCCGACGACTTCCAGGACGTCACCGTCGAACGCAGCATCCGCCTGCTGGACGTCCGGCAGCAGGAGGAGGGCGGCCTGCCGGCGTTCCAGGTGCGGTTCGAGTTCGTCGAGCGGGTGGTCGGCGAGAAGACCTGGACCCGGGCCGGCGAGCCGGTGTGGGAACCGGCGGGCGGCTTCGACGAGCGCCTCGTCTACTGGCGGCTCGGCCGCGCCGGCGAGGTCTACCAGGCCGCCGGCACCGTCATCGCCGTCATCGGCGCAGCCGCCGTGGCCTGGGAGGCGGGCCTGGTCGCCGCCCTGGTGAGCCTCGGCGGCGGGACGGGGGCGGTCGTCACCGCGATCGCCTTCTCGGAGCTCGTCTACTTCTACCGGGTGATCTTCGGAGACGCCCGGCTGAGCCTGGGCGGCGTCCTCATGGCCGCCCTGGACGGCTACCTGCTCGCGACGGGGTTCCGGCTCGCGGGCTTCCCGGCCCGCTGGATCGCCGAGGCCGTGGGCACCGCGACCCTGCGGCAGGCCGTCGCCGGGTGGGCGTTGCAGGCCCTCGTCAAGGGCACCGTGGGCGGGGCGGCGTCGGCGGGGCTGACCACCTTCGCCCACGACGTGGTCAACATCGCGACCGGCGAGGGCTCCTGGTCCGGCATCGACACGTACGTGCACAACATGAAGTGGGGCGCACTGATCGGGATCCTCGCCGAGTTCGCGCTGGCACCGACGCTGCAGGCGGTCCTCACCGGTGCGCGGGGCGCGCTGACCACGGCCGCCGAGACCGCCGCGCGGCTGCGCGCCGCGGGCTGGGCCGCGCGGGAGTGGGTGCGGGTTTCGACCGAGGCGCTGGCCAACCTGCGGGCGACGCTCGCGACCTTCATGGGCGACGCCGCGGCCCGGGGCTTCGCCAACGCGATCGCCGGCCGGCTGGTCAACGTCGCCACCGAACTCGGCGGCCGCGAAATCGCCCGGCACGTCCTCGAACTCAGCGGCGCCCGGTTCACGGGCGCGGCGAGCGCCGGGCTGGCGCGGCTGCTCCCGGCGCTGGAGGCCGTCGCCCCCGCACGGGCGTACGCCGTCGCCCGGTCGCTCGCGGCGAGCCCGGAGGGGACCGTCCGGCTGTTGGAGGTGCTGGCCACGCTCGACCAGGCGGCGGCCCGCCGGCTGGCCGCCGGGACGTTCGCCACCACCGGGGAGCTCGCCGCCTTCCTGGGGCGGCTGTCCCGGTACTCCCTCGCCGAGCAGCGGGCCGTGCTGCGGCTGCTCGCCGAGCTGGACATCGTGGCCGCCGAACCCGTCGCGGCCGACGCCCCCGCCCAGGTGCTGCGCCGGCAGTTCGCCGCGTCGCTGCGGATCGGTGCGGCCGGGCAGGAGCTGCGGGCCGCCGAGCTGGAGCGGCAGCTGGCCGGCAAGCTGGCGGACGTCCGGACCGCCGAGGCGGCCGGCAACGCCAGGCGCGCGGCCGTGCTCCGCGGCGAGGCCGACGCGCTGCGGGCCGAGATCGGGACCGCCCGGTCCGGGGCCGCCGAGGCGCGGGCGGAGGCCGCCCGGGAGACGGCCCGCCTACCGCAGCTGCCGACACCGGCCGACGTCGAAAGGGCCCTGGAGCAGCTGGAGGCCGGCGCGGGCGCGCGGGGTGCCGGCGCGCAGACCTGGATCCGCCTGCCCGCCGGAGCGCGCTTCCGGGACCACCCCGAGCTGCTGGAGCGGGTGGTGCGCCCGGTCTTCCGCAGCCGGACCGGCAACCGCGTGGTGTTCCGGGTGGAGGGCGGCACCCCGCCATCGGCGAGCTGGGAGCGCACCGTGATCGAAGGAGGCAACGCCCGGGTGGTCGGCGGCGGCGCGCTCAACCTCAACTTCGGGGTGTTCGAGCGGGCCGTGGAGTTCCTGCTCCGGGCGCGGCCCGGGGCACGGCTGAAGGTGTTCGAGGTGGAGGAGGGCTGGTTCCGCGCCCTGCGCAGCCACGCCGTACCCGAGCGGGGCGTGCCGGCCACGCTGACGGCCCGTCCGCCCGGGGCGCCGGTGACCGAGGGCACTCCGCTGCCCCGCCCACCTGGTCTGAGGGAGGTCACCGGCCGGCCGCGCACCGTGGACGTCCGGTTCGGGCAGGACCAGCTCCAGCTCCCGGAGGGGCTGATCCCGGAACTGAACGAGTTCATCGTGCCGGGCAGCGGCAGGGTCGTGGAGTTCAGGCCGTGAGCCGCCGCTACCACCTGCCCGGTGCCGCAGCCGGGGACGGCCCCCCGGGCGAGCGGGAGCGCCTGGCCTCGGCCGTTCGCGAGGCCGTGCGGCGCGCCGTGGAGGCCGCCGGGCCGGGCGAGGTGGTCCCGCCCCGGCCGCGCGAGCGGGCCCGGGAGCGGTTCGACCGCGGCAGGCGGGAGACCGCCGACACGTACACCGTGCCCGGCTACGACGACCGGGGCCGACCGGTGGCGATCCCGCTGGCCGGCCCCGGTGCCCCCGATCGCACCGAGGCGCCGGCCGTGCCGCCCGCGCCCGCCGGGGTGCCGGCACCCGGGGCGGCCCCGGCGTCCGGCCAGGGCGTCCACCTCGACACCGATCGGACCGCCGGCGCCGTACCGGGGCCGGGCCTCGCGGCGATCAGCGGGCTGATCCGGTCCCGGTGGCCGCTCGCCGGCTGGGCGGATCCGGCAGGGGTCCGCTACGGCGCGTACCTGACGGCGGCCGGTACGGCCACCCCGCGCCTGTACTACCTGGCCCCGAGCAGCGAGGGGCCGACGCTGCGCACACTGCGGATCACCAGCCGGGCGCCGGACGGTCCGCACGTCGCGGACCTGCCCAGCGGCGAGTACACCGTCATCGCCCGACCGCACAGCCCGGCGCAGCTCTACCGGGGCACCCGCCGGCTCGACGACCTCGGCAACCCGCAGGACCTCGACCTCACCGTGAACTTCACCGTCCCGGCCATGGACGTGGCGGAGGTGACCGTGCACGCGGCCAGGCGCCACCACCTGTGGCCGCGGCTGCGCATCCTGCGGCCGGACCAGGGCAGCGCCACCGTCGGCGCGGACACCACGTACCTCGCCGAGGTCGAGATCTGGCGGGTGGACGAGGCCGACCGCTGGACGCCGGTGTTCCAACTGGCGCTGGTCTACGCCTTCGTCCGGTTCCACTGGCGGGTTCACCGGATCGAGCACGACCGGCACGGCGAGCGGCGCCGGGTGCCGGTGGACCACCCCCAACCGTTCCGCTCCACCTTCACCCACCGCTTCGACCGCGCCGGCGAGTACGAGGTGGAGTGCGAGGTCCGGCTGAGCTACGAGGACGCCTCCCCGCAGCCGGTGACCGAGCGCCGGACCGACCGGGTCCAACGGCTGGAGGAGAAGATGGCGCTGGAGCTGGCCGCTCTGGAACGGGCCGCCGCCGCCCCCGGTGCCGAACCGGTCTGGTTCACCAGCGCGCAGGCCCTCCTGGACGCGGCCCGCGATCGGCTGCGCCAGGCCGAACGCGCCCCCGTCCGCAACGAGGCGCTGATCCGCGAACTGCGGGACGCGGTGGCGGGCCTGGAGAAGCGGTTGGCCGGCGCGACCGGTGCCGGGCCGTTCCCGGTCCGGGCGCTCTTCACCGACCGCCGCACCGCCCAGACCCGGCCGGTCTCGCTGTTCGTCGGGCCGGCCGCCGAGCAGGAAGGCCCGGGGCACACCTGGCTGCTGATCGACCTGACCTACCCCGCGTTCTACCGGACCTACCGGGGCACCGGCCCCAGCCCCGAGGCGGCGCTGCGGGCCGCGTTCGAGGACGCCCGGACATCCTTCCGCGGCAACTACCCGCCCGGCCGCATCCTGGCCCGGATCGAGTGGCCAGGCATGGACCGGCTGCGCCTGAAGCCCTTCGACTTCGCCACCGACACCGAGAGCTGGCAGCGCACGGCCTGGGAGTGGCTGTCGGCGGTCGCCGCCGGGCTGGCCGTGGCCGGGGCCGCGGCCGCACTGGCGTTCCCGCCGACCTCGGTCGTCGTCGGCGCGATCGTGCTCGCCGGGGCCGTCGCCGGGGGAGTGCTCAGCGCCGTCAGCCTCGCCGAACGGGTGCACCACGACGCCTTCGAATGGGACCGGGAGACCGCCGTCGACCTGGTCTCCCTGGCCACCGCGTTCGCCTCCGTGGGAGGCGCCGTCGCCCGCGGGGCCGCGATGGGCATGACCCGGTCCATCGCCTCCGGGGCGCCGCTGACCGTCGAGACGGCCGGGCGGCTGCACGGGCTGCTGAGGTTCCAGCACGCCGTCCTCTACGCCGACCTGGGGACGCACCTGTCCGACTCCCTCCTGCTCTCCTACGACACGTACGTCCGGCTGCGGGACGTGGACGCGGCGATGGCCGAGGGGACCCTGGCGCAGCTGCAGCAGCAGTTCGGACCGGAGGAGGGCCGGCGGCGGTTCGAGACCGAGCGTTTCACCCGGATCCTCGGCGTGCTGGCCCGGGCGGCCGTCAACGGGCTGCTGACCGTCGTCTCGATGCGCGGTACCACCAAGGCGATCGCCGCCGGGGCGGCGCGGACCGCCGCGGGGCGGATCCCCGGCCTGGACCGCCGGCCCTCGGTGCGGCTGGCCGTGGCGCCGGGCCCGGCACTGCCGGCGTTCCCGGACACCGAGTTCGCCGCGGACCGGACGGGCTTCCGCCGCGGGCAGATCGACGGCGTGGTGGCGCGGCTCGGGCTCGCCGGCAACCCGGCCGCCGCGGAAGACCTCTCGCCGCAGGCCGCGTGGCGGATCAACACCGCCTACGACGCCCTCACCGAGGAGCAGCGGGCGCTGGTCCTCGCCGCGCTGCGCCCGGGCGGAGCCGACCTCAAGCCGTTGCGGACCTTCCTCGGCGACGGCGGAAGCCTCCAGGAGCTGGCCGCGTTCCTGGAGACGCAGCCCGCCCGGCTGCGCAAGCACATCACCACGTTCAACACCCTGCAGGCACGCGCCGCGGACTTCCGCCGGCTCGGAGCGGCCGTCCCGGAGCTCACGGCGTTCCGCTGGGACCCGCAGAACCTGCACGAGCACTTCTACCGCCACGTCCTGGGCCGGGCGAACTACCCCGACGAGGCGTGGAAGTGGGCGCAGCGGCTCGGTATCGCGGAGACGTACGGCCTGGACCGGGCGCGGTACCTGACGATGCTCGGGTCGACCGCGCCCGCCGACGCCGCGCTGCGCGCGGAGATCACCGCGAAGTTCCGCTCGGTGTACGGCGACTACGTTCACGCCGTGCTGGTCCGGTCGGCGGTCTTCGGCCGGTCGGGGCCGGGTGCCGAGCTCATCGGATCGGACGGGGAGCTGCTCTGGGCCGCGAGCCCGGACGGCCTGATCTCCACCGGCTACTTCCCCGACAACCCGGCCCGGTGGCCCGAGCCGGTCGGCACGCTGCAGGGCAAGTTGGAGGCGGCGCTGGCCGAGGGGCAGTCGGTGGTGCTCCTCTTCCGCGGAGCGCCCTGAGCGGTGCCCGCACGGGGTGCGGGTGCCGATTGCGGGTGCCGCGTGCAGCGGCCATGCTGGGGATGAGGGGGCGGTGTCGTCCACGCGTCGGCGCTGCGGGGAAAGGGCGCTCGTATGCCCGTCAATCCTGCTGGAAGCTCGCGAATCCGCTGCGGGGGAAGCGCACGAATCGGAGACGGCCATGGGCACATGGGGCACCGGATCGGCGACGTCGTCAGCCAGGCCGGCCACCGACACGGTCGGTGTCACGGGCCAACCGCGTGGGGTGGCCGTGTCCCGGGACGGCCGCCGCGTCTACGTGGCGGGTGCCAGTGCGGACCTCGTCTCGGTGATCGAGGTCTCCGACGGCCAGGGGGCGGGCGCCGCGATCGCGGTGGGCACCGGCCCGCGCGGGGTGGCCCTGGCCCCGGACGGCAGCCGCGCGTACGTCGCGAACGCGGGCGCTGACACGGTCTCGGTGATCGACACCGCCGCCGGCCTGGTGACGGCCACCATCCCGGTCGGCGGTAGCCCGCGCGGAGTGGCCCTCACCAGCGACGGCCGCCGCGCGTACGTTCCGAATTCCGGCGCGAACACCGTCTCGGTGATCGACACCGCCGCCGGCCTGGTGACGGCCACCATCGCCGTCGGCACCAACCCCACGGGGATCGCGGTGGCACCGGACGGGCTGCGCGTCTACGTCGCCGACGTGGGTTCGCACAGCGTGTCGGTGATCGACACCGTCACCGCCCGGGTGACCGCGACCGTCCCGCTGGACGCGGGCCCGCGAGGCCTGGCGGTGAGCCCGGACGGCCGGCGGGTCTTCGTCACCACCCCGGAGGCGGACTCCGTTTCGCTGATCGACACCGGGACCGACCAGGTCGTCGGGACCGTCCCCGTCGGCACCAACCCGGCGGGCGTCGCACCGGCCCCGGACGGCCGCCATGCCTACGTGGCCAACGCGGGCTCGAACACCGTGTCCGTCATCGACACCGGGACCAGCCAGGTCGTCGGGACCGTCCCCGTCGGCAGCAACCCGGCGAACGTCGCACCGGCCCCGGACGGCCGCCGCGTCTACGTCACCAACGCGGGTTCCGACACCGTGTCCGTCATCGACACCGGCACCAACAGGGTGACCGCCACCATCGCCGTCGGCGTCGGCCCGCTCGGAGCGGCGGTGGCCCCGGACAGCCGCCGCGTGTACGTCACCAACGTCGGCGCGAACACGGTGTCGGTGATCGCCGCCACCGCCACCTACCGGGTCGTGGAGACCGTCGCCGCCGGCGCCAACTGCTGGGCGCTGGCGACCGCTCCGGACGGCAGCCGGATCTACGTCGCCAACGCGGGCAATGTCGCGCCCACCCCCAACAGCTCGGTGTCGGCGATCGACACGGCCACCGACCACGTCGCCCTCACCGTCCCGGTCGACACCCCGGTCACCGTCGCGGTGGCTCCGGACGGGCGGCACGCCTACGCCGCCGGTACACGCAGCGTGACCGTGATCGACACCACGACGGGTCAGGTCACCGCCACCGTCCCGGTCGGCGTCACCCCCACCGGCCTGGCGATCACCCCGGACGGTCGCCGCCTCTTCGTCACGGTCATCGTCGCCGGCTCGGTCTCCGTCATCGACACCACCACCAACCAGGTGGTCCGTACCGTCACCGTCGGCAAGAACCCCACGGCCGTGGCGGCCGCCCCGGACGGCGGGCGCGTCTACGTCACCAACGGGGGCTCGGACAACGTGTCCGTCATCGACGCCAACGGCGGCCAGGTGCTCTCCACGATCCGGGTCGACAACAACCCCATCGGCGTGGCGGTGGCCCCGGACGGCCGGCGCGCCTACGTCACCAACCTCCACTCCCAGTCGGTGTCGGTGATCGACACCGGCACCGGCACGGTCACCGCGACGGTCACCGTCGGCACCAGCCCCTGGGGAGTGGCAGTCAGCCCGGACAGCCGCCACGTCTACGTGACCAACATGGCCGCGCGGACCGTCTCGGTGATCGACGCCGAGACGCTCTGACGACCCGGCTCGATGGGCCTGCCCCTCAGCGTGCGAGCGGGGGTGCGGCTGGCGCGGAACTCACCGGGGAGCGCGCCGGCCACGCGGTGGCACGGTACGTCAGGCCAGAAGACGCTCGATGACCTCGCGGGCACGGGCGTTCGAGGCCGCACCGTTGGGCGGGGACCGGGCAGGGCATCGATCCACCCGCCCGGGTCCACCCGGCGCAGACGGCGCGATGCCCTGCACGCACCTCGTGGCAGATCTCCCCGGCCACCCGGGCCCGTTCCCTCCGCAGCGAGAGCTGCCGGTCGCTGCCGACGCTCGCCAGCTCACCCACGGCCAGCGTCCGGACGCGGCAGTCGGTCCGGATGAGCGACAGCTCCACGGCCACCACCGCCCAGCAGCCGATGCACACCGTCGGCGGGCGCTACCCCGTCACCAGCTCGCCGCCGCACTGCGGCCAGCGTCGTCTGCCCCTGTCCCACGAACCCTGTCGAGGCGGGGAGGCACCCTCCTCCGACGCCGCCATAGGGGTGTGCTTCCCCGTCGGACTCCCAGACCGGTGAACATCGAGCTCGCCGCTCCTCGTATACCGGATGTAGCGGTGAGATTGATCATGGTCTTATGGTTGGCGGCATGGCGCTGCAGCTCTTTGAAGTGAATTTGAAAGCCCGGGACGACTCGGCGTTGGGCCGGTTCTGGGCGGAGGCGCTCGGCTGGAGCGTCTCCAGCGGGGAACCCGGTGCGACCAGCGTGAAGCCTGTGGGTCCCGTCTGGCCGGACCCTGCCGCCGTACGCGTCGACATCATCGCCGTCCCGAACCCCGAAGCAGTGGAGTACCGCGCACACATCGAGCTCGCGACCACCTCCGCGGCCCATCGCGCGGAGTTGGTCGCGCGCCTGAAGGAACTCGGCGCGACGCCCGCCGAGGGGGGACAGAACGACTTGCTGCGGACAGTTCTGGCCGACCCGGAAGGCAACGTGTTCTGCGTCCTGGAGCCTCGGGAGAACTACCGGGACACCGGGCCGATCGCCGCGGTGGTCGTCGACTGCGCGGACCCGCGCGCCATGGCCCGGTTCTGGGGCGAGGCGATGGGCTGGATCCTGCACGAGGTGACCGACGACCATGCGCTGCTGCGCTCCACGAAGGGTGTCGGCCCGTATCTGGAGTTCCTCCGCACGCCCCACCTGGTGGACATGCGGCACCGTGCCCATCTCGACCTGGCGCCCTACCCCTTTGGGCGGGACGGTCAATCGGCGGAGGTGGCCCGGCTCGAGGCAATCGGCGCGACGCTCGCCGGCGCAGACCGGGGCGACTTCCCGTGGAAGGTGCTGACCGACCCGGAAGGCAACGAGTTCTGCGTCCTCGGCCCGGCCTGACGCGAAGCCTCGATGCACGCGCGACCAAGGGGGAACGGAGAGCGGGCCTGGGGATTTTCGCGAATCCTCATCAGTGGTCAGCGGATGCTGTTGAGAAGGATGGTGAGGAGCTCTTCCGGGGCGTCGCGCATGACGTTGTGACCGGAGCGCACGGCGTGGACCCGCCACGAGGAGTCGGTCAGCAAGCGCCGGTAGAGGGGCTCGAACGGGGAGGGCGTGACCCAGCCGGTGGCGTAGATGTAGTCCTTGCGGAGGACGGCGGATAGGTCGTTGCGCAGTCGGACGGCCTTTGAGTAGGGAGGCCAGGGAGTCGTCGCGGGGTGCCGAGCGGCCAATCCTTGTAAACCAACTCACCGATGAGCAGTGGATGTTGATCGAGCCGTTTCTGCCGGTCGGCGGGTTCGGCCCGTACCCCGAGCGGCTGCGGGAGCAGTTCGAGGGGGTGATCTGGAGAAGGGCGCCAGGGGCGGCCGGCCGGTCGGCCATGACTTCGAGCTCTAGTGCTGTGACCGCATAGGTTCGCCGGGTTGGCGCCGGAGGGCCGTATGCCGGTTGGATGTCGTGAGACGTTCAGCTCGGAAGGGGGCCCAGT
>NZ_JBHXTG010000082.1:0-41235 GCF_042677465.1 Kitasatospora sp. NPDC127111 | reverse complement strand
GCTGTCGGTGCGCCGCCAGGGACTCGAACCCCGGACCCGCTGATTAAGAGTCAGCTGCTCTAACCAACTGAGCTAGCGGCGCCTGCTGACAGAGAAGACTCTAGCAGTGGGGCCCGGTCCGACCAAAATCGAATACCTGAAGCCCTCGGCCGGCCGTTCGACGGCGGCGCTCAGCCGGTCGGCAGGGCCACCGGCTCGCCCCGGTCGGCCGGCTCACGGGTCGCCCGGACGCAGGCCCAGAGCACCACCGAGGCACCCGGGAGCCACGGCTCCCGGCTGTCCGGGGCGACGATCCACCGGCCGGCGCCCAGCCCGGGGGAGTCCGGGCTGTTCACCATCCGCTGCACCGGCGGCACGGTCACCGCGTCGCCGCGGCCGTGGCAGAGCAGCGGCGGGACGTCCCGGGCCCACTCCTCCCAGGCCAGCAGCCGGCGCAGCCGGGCCGCCGCGCCGGGCTGGACGAAGAGCAGCGTGCGCCCCCGGTAGGCGGCGACCGGCCCGCAACCCGGTCCGGACGCCCACAGCTCGTCCAGCACCCGGCGGCCGAACAGCGACGGCATGCTGATCACGTCGAAGGTGCGCCCGCAGGGCAGCACCGAGGGCGCCCACGGGCGTGACTCCCAGAGGGCGCGCATGCTGCGCGGGTACTCGCTGGCGGAGGCCAGCCAGGCCTCCCCGGCCACGGTGACGTACTCCACCGACTGATAGGTCCAGATGTCCACAGCAGCAGGGTGGGGCGTCCGGGGCGCGGCCGGGAGGGAAAGCGGGGTTTGCCGGACAGCGGGGAGGAGTGCGGCGTACCCTTCCCCGCGCATATGCCACTGGCGAGGTTCGGGGCGTCGGCCGACAGGTACCGGGGCCGGGGTGCCGGGTGGGGCGCGTGGGGTCGGGGCCGGGTCGCGACCGGGTGCCGGGGCCGGGGACGGGGCCCGTCGGGTCTCGGCCGGCGGGCTGGCCGGGGCGTCGGGTGGGCCGCGCCGGGCTCAGTCGTCGTGGCGGCGGGGCTGCAGCAGGCTGCGGCCGTACTCGATCATCTTGGCCGCGTAGTCCGGGGTCCAGTCCGCCCGCTCCGCGATCTCGGTGTCCGAGAGCGCGTCGAAGCGGCGGGTGTCCGCCAGCTGCGCGGCGGCGACCGCCTGGAAGTCGGTGGCCCGCTCGGCGGCCGCGCGGAAGGCCAGCGCCAGCTCGGTGGAGCGCCGCAGCAGTTCCGCCGGGTCGTCGATCGACTCCAGGTCGAAGAAGCGCTCCGACTCCGGCTCGGCGGCCTGCGGCTCGAACAGCAACTGCGCGGGACGCCGCCGCGGGGCGGGCGTTGCGCCGGCGCCTGCGCCCCGACCGGCCGCCGCGGTCGAACCGCTCGGGTCGGACATCTGGGCGTGGGAGTCGGGCATGGACGGACACCTCCGGGTGCTCGATGGGGGCGGACGGCGGCCGCCGGGGACCGGCGCCGCCCGGTCGTGGCCGTCGTCCATTGTCTCGCGGCGGCAGCCGGTAACGGAACGGTGCGAGTCCGGGCGCTATTCCCCCGTCGCACGCCGGGGGAGCGCTTCCGGCGCGGTCCGCCGCCCGGCGGCCGCCACCCGTGGTCACCCGCGGTCACCGGTGCCGCACGCCCGGGCGCCCGCGGGCCCGGTTCACAGCCGGACGCGGTGTCCGGCGAGGTGGTGCAGCACCTGGTGGTTGGCCTCCCAGCCGTCGGGGAACTTCACCGAGACGCCCAACTGCACCGGCTCGGTGGACGGGTGCTCGTCCAGCAGCTCGGCGATCCCCGCCCGGGCCACCACGATGCAGGCGTGCCGGTGCCGGGAGGCGAGCACGCAGAGCCGCCCGGTCTCCAGGTGGAACGCGGTCGCGTCCGGCCGGCCGGAGAGCGGGTGCAGCACCACCGTGACGTCGTACTCGCGCCCCTGCAGCCGGTTCGCGGTGTCCACCGTCACGGCCGGCCCGGCGGCCGGATCGACCGGCACACCGGCCTTGACCAGCGCCGCCCGGACGGCCGCCGCCTGGTCCCGGTGGGCGGTGCCGACCGCGATCCGGCCCGGGGTGAGCGGCGCCGACCCCTGCTCGGAGTGGGCCGTCAGCCCGCGCTCCAGCAGCCGCCGGACGGTCGCGGCGACCGCGGCCACGGCCTGCGGATCGGTCCGGACGGTGTGCCGGGCGGGCAGCTCCAACAGCGCCCAGCCGTGCTCGGCCGCCCGGTCGATCGCCGCGTCCAGGGCCGTGCCGTCGGGCCGCACCGAGGCGGTGAGCCGCCGCTCCTCCGGTCCGGTGCCGGAACGGAACGGCGTGTAGGGGTAGAACGCGCCGGAGATCAGCGGCGCCGCGCTGGCCGGCAGCCGCCAGGAGACCGGCAGCCGGTGCGGCTCGATCTGCGGGTTGTGCGCGAGCAGCGTCACCACCGCGCTGCTCGACGGGTCGTAGGACAGGCCCGCCCACTGCTCGGTGCCGACCACGGTGAACGGGTCGAGCTGGCCCGGATCGCCGACGAACAGCGCCCGCTCGAACAGCCGGGCCACCGCGAGCAGCGCGTCCGAGCGCATCTGGTACGCCTCGTCGACGATCGCGTGCCGCCACGGCGCCTCGGCCCTCACCCACTGCCACTTCGCGGCCGTCGAGATCACCACGTCGAGCTCAGCGAGCTCCGCCACCTTGTCGGACGGCGTGACGTTGGCGTGCCGCAGCACCTCGGGCCCCGGCCGCGAGTCCGCCGCGTGCAGCCGGCCGATCGTCAGGTCCGGGGCCTTCTCGGCCAGTCGGTCGACCAGGTCGTCCACCTGGCCGTTGGTCTGGGCCACGATCATCAGCCGCTCGCCGGACCCGACCAGCTCCCGGGCGGCCCGCACCACCAGGGTCGACTTGCCGGCGCCGGGCGGGGAGTCCACCACCACGCCGCGCGGGGCGCCGGCCGCCGGGCGGACGGTGGCCTCCAGGATCCGGGCCACCGCCGCGTCGGCGGCCGCGCCGGGGGCCTGCTCGCTGCTCATCTGCCGGATCACTCCCACTCTTCGAAGGCTGCGGATGCGGTGGCGGCCGCCGCGGCGGACGTCGCGATCGGGCCGGCGGGGGCGGCGGTGCCGGGCGGACCGCCGTGCGTCCACGGGGTGTCGTCCGGTTCGGGCAGTGGCGCGGACTGGCGGACCGTCAACTCGAAGAGCGTGAAGGTGACCCGCTCGCCCGGCTCGGGCAGGCTCCCCGGCTCGGGCTCCTTCTTCCGACCCATGCCGGAGAGCATCCGCAGCGTGACGGTGCCCTCCTCCGGGTCGACGGCGGCGATCTCCGCCCGCTGCGCGGTCGGGGCCGCCCCGGCCTCCGGCCCGGGAGACTCCCGGACCCGGTGCGCCTCCCGGCCGAGGTCCGCGTGCGGCTTGTCGGTGGTGCGGACCGTCACCAGCGGGCGCGGCTTGGGCGAGCGGCCGGAGGTGTCGTAGTCCGGAACCACCTCGGTCACCACGCCGGAGAACGCCTCGCCGGCCAGCCGGTGTTCGGCCATCGCCAGCGGGTCGTCCAGCGCCTCCTGGACGTCCAGCCGGGCCTGCTCGCGCTCGCGCTGCGCCAGCTTGCGGGCCGCCGTCACGGCGTCGTCCTGCCGGGGCTGCGGCGGCTCGCCGGCCGCCAGCCGGTCCCGGTGGCCGGTGTACGACCAGCGGTCGCCGGTCCAGCGCTCCTCCAGGTGCCCGGCCGGCGGCAGGGTGCGGAGCAGGTCGATGCCGGTCCAGACGTCCTGCCAGGTGGGCAGCAGCACCCGCTCCAGCACCGTCCGCAGCTGCTCGACGGCCGTCCGGACGGCGGCCCGGGCGTGCTCGGCGGCCTCGGCGTCCGGCCCGTCGGGGGCCCCTCCCGCGGCGGCGCGCAGCAGGGCCGAGGCGGCCGCGTCGTAGCGGGCGATGGCCGGGCCGAGGACCAGCTCGTCGAAGCGCGGGTCGGTGGCCGGACCGGCGGGCGGGTGGAGCAGCTGGCCGTCGCCGTCCCGGGCGGACTCGGCCCGCTCGGCGGCCTCCGCGCCGGACAGGCCGGCCGGCGGCACGTGCCAGGCCAGCCGGGCGGCCAGGTGCTGGTCCTCCAGGTGGCTCTGGCCGGTCGCCCAGTGCCGGGCGAGCAGGCCGGTCATCGGCAGCAGCATGCTGCTGCCGGGCACCTGGGCCCGCTCGGTGAGGTGGGTCAGCCACCGGCCGAGCAGCGGCACCCGGGCCGGGGCCGGGTACGGGCCCGGCTCGTCGTCCTCGATGGTGCGGCGGAACCGGGTGGAGCGGCCGATCAGGGCCAGGTGGTGCACGCCCCCGCCGTTCGGCACGATCAGCTGCGGCGCGTCGGTGCACAGCTCGCGGAAGACCTGGGTCTTCTCGCCGGTCTCCGGGTCCTTCTCGGAGCCCTCGATCTGCTCCACCTCGGTGCCGAAGGACTCCAGGTAGGGCAGCAGGTCGGCGGCCAGTCCGGCCAGGAAGTCGAAGCGCAGTGTGCGGTTCAGCGGCTGCGGGACGATGTGCAGCCGGGGTGCGGACCGGTCGGTGCCGAGCAGCACGGCCAGCGGCGCGCCCGCCTCGCCGGCGGCGGTCAGCGGGACGAGCACCATCGGGCGCTCGGAGAGGTGCCGGTGACGGACGGTGGCCAGCGGCTCGGCCCGGCCGCTGCGGACGGCCTCCAGGCGGGCGAGGGTGCCGAGCAGGCTCATCCGGCACCTCCCGGCGCGGCCGCCACCGGGGTGCGGCCGAGCGCCTCGGCGCGGAGCGCGGCGGCGTACGCCAGCCGGGCGGCCGCCTCGTCGGCGTCGGCGTCGGCGTCGGCGGTGGGGGCGGGGACGGGGGCGGTGGCGGTGGCGGCGGCATCGGGGCCGGTGTTCCGGTCGGTGGCCGCGGTGCCGTCGGTCTCGGGGCGGGCGGCGGCGCCCCGCTCGGCGGCGGCCAGCGCCGCCGTCACCGTCCGGATGCTGCCCAGCTCGCCGCGCACGCCCCGGCCGAGCTGCTCGACCCGGTCACCGCAGCGGGCCTGGGCCCGGCAGTGGAAGCCCAGTTCGCAGGCGGAGAGGCAGTCCGGGCTGTAGGCGGCGGGCACCGCCTCGACCGACGCGGCCAGCTCCTCGGCGGAACGGGCCGGCCGCCCGTCCTCGGCGGGCGCGAGGTCGAAGCCGACGCCCTGCGGCAGCGCCTCCAGCAGCCGGCCGATGCCGGTCATCCGGCTCAGCTGCCGACGGGTGGTGGCCAGCTCGCGGCGGACGTCCACGGCGACCGCCGTCGGCCGGTTGCTGAAGTCCTTCGGGCAGACCAGCAGCACGCTCAGCCACGGGCTGCCGGGCAGCCGCTGTTCGGCGTACGGGTCCGGGTCCACCTCCCGGCCCGCCAGGACGGCGGCCGTCTCCTGGAGCGCCAGCACGTAGACGGCGGCCTGGCGGGCGGCGGCGCCCACCTTGGCCGGATCCGCGCTGCCGTCCAGCACCGGGAAGGACTTGATCTCGACCACGGTGCACCGCCCGCCGTGCACCACGACCGCGTCCGGCTCCAGGTAGGCGGTGCTGCCCGCCACGTCGAGCCGCAGCAACGGGTGGTCCAGCAGCGTCCACGCCCCGGGGTCGGCGGCGGCCTCGGCCAGCGCGGCCGCCGTCCGCTCGGCCCGGACCGCCGGGCCGGAGCTGCGCAGCAGGTCGGGCACGGTGAGCGGGGCGCCGCCCTCCGGCGGGAGGCCGAGGTGGTGGCGGAGCGGCTCCAGCAGCGCCGCGTAGCCGTCCTCCTTCAACCGGGACTCGAAGATCACACCGCGCGCGAGCGCGAACGGCGACTGTCCGAACGGTGCGGGGCGGCCGAGCCGGGCGGCCAGCGCCGACTTGTCGACCCCGGCGGCGTCGAGCACGGCGCGGCGGTGACAGCCCGGATTGGCGGCGAGCGCGGCGAGGGCGCGGGCGTTCAGGCTGCGCTGCGGCGCCGGACCGCGCAGCTCGGCGAGCCGCTGGGCGAGCGGCTCAAAGTGCCCGCTGGACGGGACGTTCGTCGAGACGTTCATGGTGCGGCCCAGTGTCGCATCCGGGTCCGACAATCCGGCCTCGGTCGGCCATCCGGGGTCATCCGAGGCGATCCGGGGCCATCCGAGGCGATCCGAGGCGATCGGCGTCGATTCCGGGCGGTTCCGTCGTGGCGTGGGCGGCCTGCGGGGTGGCCGGCCGGGCGTTCCGCCGGCGCCCGGCCCTGGATCGTGGGCGGCGTGCGGGTGAGGGATCATGGAGGCCGGTGCTCAATGGTGAGACCGACCGTTGCCACCGCCCCGCTGCGAGGAGCCCCCATGCCCGCCCGAATCGTGCTGGTCCGCCACGGCGAGACCGAGTGGTCGGCCACCGGCCGCCACACCGGCCGGACCGACATCCCGCTGACCGAGGAGGGCCGCGCGATGGCCCGGGCCCTCGGTGCCCGGCTCGCCAAGGCGCCCTGGAACGGCCTGTCGGACGCCGTCGTCCTCACCAGCCCGCTCGCCCGGGCCAAGGAGACCTGCGCCCTGGCCGGCCTCGGCGACCGCGCGGTGGAGCGCCCCGAACTGCTGGAGTGGGACTACGGCCAGTACGAGGGCCGGACCGGCGCCGACATCCGTGCCACCGACCACCCGGGCTGGCTGATCTGGCGGGACGGCGTCCCCGGCGGCGAGAAGCTGTCCGACGTGGCCGCCCGGGTCGACGCCTTCCTCGCCGAACTCAACGACGAGCACGGGGTACCCGCCTCGGACACCACCGTCATGCACTGCGCCGACCGCGACGTGGTGCTCTTCGCGCACGGCCACCTGCTGCGCATCCTGACCGCCCGCTGGCTGGGTCTGTCGCCCGAGTACGCCCAGCGGTTCAAGCTCGGCACGGCCGCGCTCTGCGTCCTCTCCTGGGAGTACGGCGCCCCGGCGGTCGAGGTCTGGAACGACCTCTCCCACCTGGACGGCCTCGCACACTGATGCCGTGCCACGGCGTCGGCGCCGGACCCGCAGGTCCGTGCGGGCCCGGCGCCGGATCACGCGGCACCTGACCGGCGCCCCGGGTGCTCGGCGACGTCGACGTCCGTCGACGCTTCGCCGGGGAACGCCCGGGGCGCCGTGGCCTCAGGCGGCGGTCGCCACGTCGTAGTCGGTCAGGAAGCGGCCCACCTCCGGGACGGCCCGGTGCGGGCGCAGCCGCTCCGCGGTGTGCGCCAGCATGCTCCTGATCCGGGCGGAGCGGACCTCGCCGAACAGCGCCACGGCGGCCGTGCCGTGGTGGCCCGCGCCGGCCAAGTCCCCCCGGCCGAGGCGGTCGTGCGCCAGCTCGGCGGTGTAGAGCACGCGGTTGCGGACGAACTGCGGCTCCTGGAGCGTTATGGCCAGCCCGGCCTGTTCGCTGGCGCGGTCCCAGTCGCCCAGGGCGGACCAGCACTGGGACTGCAGTCCGGCGATCTCGGCCTCCCCGAAGAAGGACATCCACTCCGGATCCGCCTCGGAGGGGCCGCGGTCGAACAGGGTGTACGCCCGGGACAGCGCGCGTTCGCAGGCGGACCGGTCCTGCAGCACCGCCCAGCCGCCGGCCTCGCGCATGGCCAGCAGCGAGAGCAGCCGGTCGGAGTCCAGGTGCCGGGCGGCGGCCTGCCCGGCCTGGGCGGCGCGCAGCGCCTCGCGCGGCCGGCCGGCATCGCGGGCGAGGAAGGCGCTGTTGCAGAAGACGTGCGCCTCCAGTGCGGGGTCGCCCGCCATCCGGGCGGTGGCGAGCGCCTCGGCGTAGAGCGAGCGGGCGTCCGCCAGCCGGTTCGAGTCGTGCGCCAACCACCCGACCGAGATGGCCAGTTCGCCGGCCCCCGCCTGGAGCCTCCGCTCGGTCTCGGCGCTGTACTCGCCCTCGTTGAGCAGCACGTACGCGGTGCGCAACGACTGCCCGGCCCGCTCGAACAGGGCGTCGGCGCCGTGCGCGTCGTCGGCCAGCCGGATGTCCCGGACGGCCTGCTCGACGCCGAGCACCTCGGCCGCGCCGACCCGGCGCGGGGGCGGAACCGGACCGGGTCGGCCGGGCACCAGGCCGGCGCCGTGGTCGAACACCGAACCCGGCTCGAAGACCGGCCCGCGGCCGAGCCGGGCCGGTTCGGCGCCGAACCGGCCCGCCCCGGGGCCCGGTTGGGCGGGGATGAAGGCGCCGGCGGTCGGCCCTCCGGCGCCGGGCGGGGCCGGGTAGGGGCGGGTGACGGCGGCATCGGCCGGCGGGTCGATGCCGATCACGGTGGCCAGCGCGGCGGAGCCGCCGGCCAGGAACGTACGGCGACGCACGTCGTCGTTCTCCTCGTCGAGATGGTGCGATCCGGCGGGCCCCCGAGGTGGCGCCGCGGGCCTCGGCAGCAGGGGCTCGACCGCAGGGGGTGATTCCGCGTACGGCGAGGCAGCGTACGGGAGTTGGGTGGAGAGCGGCGAGCGCGGGGCGGGCAGGGACGGGAACTGCGGGTGGAGCGCGGGTGGTGCGGAGCCCCCGCCGCCGTCCGCTGCGCGGCGGCGGACGGCGGTGCGGGGGGCGAAGCCGAGATCGGCCAGCGAGCGGTCCGGCCACATGTGCCGGAAGACCCGCTCGTACGCGTAGTTGGGGCAGCGGATCTCGCCGGACTCCACCCGCCCGACGTAGCGGGCGTCGCAGGACACGTGCTCGCCGATCTCGCGGGCGGCCCGGCGCACGGCCATGGCGAACTCGCCCGGCGAGCGGTCGCCGCGCAGTGCGCGCATCACGGTGTTGGGTGACGGGCGGTTCGGCTCGGCCGGTGGGGTGGCTGCCATGGTGCGCTCCCGTGGTCGTGCTGGGTGCTGGTGCGAGGTGAGGTGCGGGTGGGGCGGTTCCGGGGTGTCGGTCCTGCGTGCGGTTGGGCCCGGCTCGGCGGTTGGGCCCGGCTCGGCGCGGCCGGAGGCCGGAGCCGACGGTGGGGCTCGGCTGCGAAGCCCCGTTGCGGGGCCGGGGGTTCGGCGGTGGGTGGGCCGGGGGTACGGATGGGCCGGGGTACGGATGGGCCCGGTGGGACCGGATGGACCACCGGGCGCGCAACCGACAGTACCGGGAGTCACCGACTGGCCACAGCGCGTTTGTGGCGGATGTGCTGACAAATGCCATCAAAACGGTCATTGTTGCCGGGATCTGCCATGAAATGCCATGCCTTGCTGTAAGGCGCCCCGTGGCCTCGGGCGCGCCCTCGGCGTTGTCCTGATACGTGGAAGCCCCCGGCCGCCGTCCGGCCCGCCGCCCGCAGCGGCGGCCCCCCACCCCACCGGGCGGCGGTGCTTCCGACCGGACGAGGTGACAGGAGGGCCCGTGATGGCCACCGGAGTACCGCAGTACCACCGCCTGGTCGCCGGAGGGGTGCTCGCCGCCGCCGCCCCCGCCCTGCTGCCCGAACCGGCCGACGACCGCGGTCCGGGCCGCGGCCGCGACGAGGGCGGCCGCGCTCCGTGCGGCGGCGGCAGCCGATCGCTCCGCCGTCTCGGCGCGGACGGCGACGGGGTGACCGTCACCGGGTGCGACACCGTGACGGTCGCCCTGCGGCACGGCCTGGAGGCGGTCGACATCCTGCGGCTGCGCCGGGCCTGCGGCGCGGTGCTGCAGAGCCGGAACGGCAGCACCGTGTCCTTCCTCGTCCCCGCGGGCACCGTGGAGACGTGGCACCTGCCCGGCAGCTCCTGCACCGCGGGCGCCCTGCTCCTGCCCGCCACCGATCCGCGGTGGGTGATGCCCCCGGCCGGTGCGGACCGCGCCGTCCGCCCCACCGACGCCTGGGTGCTGCGCTCGGCCCTCTGCGAGGCCGCCTGCACGCTGACCGCGGGCGGCCTCGGCCCGTTCTGAGCCCCGCCGTCCGGGCCCGCACCCCGCCCGCTTCCCGTCCCCACCTGCGCTGATCCGCGGAGCC
This sequence comes from Kitasatospora sp. NPDC127111, assembly GCF_042677465.1. NCBI lineage: Bacteria > Bacillati > Actinomycetota > Actinomycetes > Kitasatosporales > Streptomycetaceae > Kitasatospora > Kitasatospora sp. NPDC127111. Next base: position 31,372 of record NZ_JBHXTG010000082.1, on the reverse strand, counting down.
CTCCGCCGGCCCGGAGATAATGGCCGGTATGGGACGAAGCAGCAGAGCCGGCCGCAGCACCGACCGGAGCCGTCCGGGGGCGGAGCCGCAGCAGGCCGCCACCGGCCCCGGCGGCCGTACGCACGCCCAGGGTCCGATCGCCCGGCCCGTCGACTCCGGGCTCGCCGAACTCCGTCCCGACCGCGACCGCCCCGCCGCCTGGTCACTGCTGGTCGACGGCGCCCCGCAGTCCATGGTCGACCTCGCCGACCCGACCCACCTGGGCTTCGAGTACCAGCGCCGGCTCGGCCACCTGATCGACCTGGTCGCCCCGCCCGGCCGACCGCTCACCGTCCTGCACCTCGGCGGCGGCGCCCTCACCCTGGCCCGCTACGTCGCGGCCACCCGCCCCCGGTCCCGCCAGCAGGTCGCCGAGATCGACACCGCACTCACCGAACTCGTCCGCGCCGAACTCCCGTGGGAACGCGGCTGGCAGATCAAGGTGCGCGGCTCGGACGCCCGCAGCGTCCTCGAACGGACCCCCGAGGGCACGGTCGACCTGGTGATCGCCGACGTCTTCTCCGGCGCGCGGGTGCCGGCCCACTGCACGACGGTCGAGTTCACCACGCTGGCCGCCAAGGCCCTGGCGCCCGGCGGCTGGTACGCGGTGAACATCGCCGACGGCTCGGCGCTGCCGTTCGCCCGTTCGCAGATCGCCACCCTCGGCGCGGTCTTCCCCGAACTCTGCCTGATCGCCGACCCGGCGGTGCTGCGCGGCAAGCGCTTCGGCAACCTGATCCTGGCCGCCGCCCACACCCCGCTCCCGCTCGCGGAGCTGGGTCGCAAGGTGGCCTCCGACGCCGCTCTCGGCCGGGTCGAACACGGCCGTGCCCTGGCCGACTTCGCCGCCGGCGCCGCCCCGGCCACCGACGCCACCGCGGCGCCCTCCCCGGCCCCGCCGCCGGGCGTCTTCCGTTAGGGCCCGCCCGGCGTTAGGGCCCGCCCGGCCGTAGGGCCCGCCTGTCCGGGCGTCCGCCGGGCGGGGGCGTCCGCGCGGTCCCGGTCCCGGCCCCGGTCCCGGCGGCGGTAAATCGCTTGGCGGGCGAGGGCGGGCCACCGAGAATGGCCCGGCTGTCCGGAATCCGGACAGCGAGGTCGATCGGGAGGGCATGCCGTGAGGATCAGACCGGCCGGGCCGGACGAGGCGGAGCTGCTCAGCGCCCTCGCGCTGAGGTCCAAGGGGTACTGGGGCTACGACGAGGCGTTCCTGGAGGCCTGCCGGGAGGAGCTCACCCTCGACCCCGCCGCGATCGAGCGGCGGCGGACGGCGGTGGCCGAGGACGGCGGCCGGGTGCTCGGCTTCGTCACCCTCGTGGGGGCGCCCCCGCAGGGCGAGTTGGGCATGCTCTTCGTCGAGCCCGACGCCATCGGCCGGGGTGTCGGCCGCAGCCTGGTCGAGCACGTCCGGGCGCAGGCGGCGGCGCTCGGCTTCCGCCGGCTCACCATCGACTCCGACCCGTTCGCCGAGCCGTTCTACCTGGCCATGGGCGCGACCCGGATCGGCACCACCCCGTCCGGGTCCATACCGGGCCGCGAACTGCCGCTGCTCGCCCTGGAGATCGCCGCGGCGGACTGACGGACCGTCGTCCGCTCTTCCGCGGCCGTGGCCGCCTCCTCCGGGGCGCCGTGGCCGCGGCGCCCGCCCCGCGCCCGGCCCCGCGGTCTCCGTGCGCGTCGTCTCGATCCCGTCGTCTCCGTGCGCGCGGTCTCAGTGCCCGCGGGGCAGGCCCCGGTGCTTGCACATCGCGGCGCCGGTGAGCAGCAACCCCGCCGCGATCGGTGCGAGGACGGCCGTCCCGGTGCCCCCGAGGTCGTGGCGGGCCGGAGCGGCGGCGGTGGCGGCCAGCGCGAGGTCCTCGTGCGGTGCGGACGGATCCGGCCGGGCGTTCCGGGTGCCTTCGCCGTGGTGGCCGGGCTGTGCGGCGGCGGCGTCCCGGCGGTCGTCGCTCGCGTGCAGGGGCGGTGGCGCGGCCGGCCCGTGCGGCCCGGAGACGGGCGGGGCCGGCCGGGCGACGGCGGCACCGGCCGGACCGGGCGCCGACGTCCCCTCCCCGTCGGCGCCCCGGGAGGCGCGCGCCGAGGCGGGCCGCGCCTGCGCGGGCACGGCGCCGAGCAGTCCGGAGGCGATCGCGAACGCGTCCGGGACGGCGGCCCGCTGGCCGGGCAGCGGGAGGCCGCCGGCCCTGATCCGGTCCTGCAACACGCTGCCGACCGACGCGGTCACCGCGTCCGGCCCGGCGACGGGAGCGCCCGCGCCGGCGACCTGCCCGAGCAGTCCGGGCGACGCGGCCTGACCGGGCGCGGTCGGGCCGGACGTATCCGGTCCCGAGGCGGGCGGTCCGGAGTCCTCCCGACCGGGGGAGCGAGGCTGTGCTCCGGGCGCCGGCGAGCCGGGCGCGGCAGTACCGTCGCCGGCCTCCCGGCCGCCCTCTGCGGGATGATCGGCTGACTCTCCGTCGAGCGCCTGTCCGCCCCCCAGTGCCCGCCCGACCGTGCGGCTCACGGGCCCCGGCAGCGGTTCGACGGCCGCCGCGAACGCGCTGGGCGCCCCCAGCCCCCAGAGCTGCGCCAGGAGCGCCCCGCCCGCCGCGACGGCACGCGGTCCGGGGAGCCGGAGGCCACCGGGGCGCCGTGCACCGCCGACGGCGCGTCGGGCGGGGTCCGGGGCCTTGGTCGGGTGATTGGCTCGCACGTGAATCGAGAACGAGCGGACGGGCCGTGAGGTCACGGCCGCCGTCACGGACAGTCATCACCGCGGGCCGGCCGAGGGTGGACCCCGTCGGGCCGAGGGGTCGTGGACCCACCGGCCCGGAGCGTCCGGGGCCCGCTGCCCCCGAGGGGTCAGGAGTTGGGGCGCAGGGTCCAGATGACGGTCATGACGCCGGTCACGGCGCCGTCGGCGCGGGTGATCTCGACGGTGACCGGGAACTCCGGCCGCTCGCCCTTGTCCAGCTCGGCGACGATGTCGGCGGCCGGGCGGCCCAGCACCGCGGTGGCGGTGACGGCGCCCATGGCCAGCTTCTTGTACGAGATCTCGGCGCTGACCGCGAGCGGCACGGCGCGCGAGAGCTGGTCGCCGAAGGCGCCCAGGACGATGCAGCCGCTCGCGGACTCGGCGAGCGTGAACATCGCGCCGGCGTGCGGCCCGCCCACGTGGTTGTGGTACTCGGGCTGGTCGGGCAGGCGGAGCACGGCGCGCTCGGGCGTCGTCTCCAGGTACTCCAGCTTGAGGGTGCGTGCCATCGGCACGGTCGAGTCGAGCAGCTGGCCGATCGAAGGTGTGGTCATGGCGACGATGTTACTGGCAAGTAGCTTCCGGGGGCAGACCTGTCGGCGCATCTCTTGGCGCAGCTCTCGGTGGAGGGAGCGGCGAGTGTGGCGAAGGCCACGTCGACCCGAGGGCGGCCACGGGGCGGGGCGGCGAGGGCGTGGGACGCGAAAACGCCTGAGGGGCCGATCTCTTGAAGAGATCGGCCCCTCAGGCTCTGGGGTGAGTGACGGGACTCGAACCCGCGACCACCTGGACCACAACCAGGTGCTCTACCAACTGAGCTACACCCACCATCTGTCCGGCTCGTTCCCGCTCTTCGCGTTCCCGTTCCGACAGGAAGAACTCTACAGGATCCGAGAGGGTGCTCGCGCCAGGGTTTCGATCACGCGCTCTCGGACACCCTCCCCGGCCCCCGGCGGGCTCGGCCGGAGCCGCCGCCGGGACGGTCGGGCGGCGCGGCCCGGCAGGTGCGTCCGTCCCGGCGTGCGGGCGTGCGGTCAGGCGGTCGGCGCCTGGTACTTCTCGGCGATCGCCCGCGCGGTGTCGGTGTCCGGGCCCGGCTGCGGGACGAACACCGCCTCGCGGTAGTACCGCAGTTCGTCGATGCTCTCGCGGATGTCCGCGAGGGCCCGGTGGTTACCGCCCTTCTGCGGGCTGTTGTAGTACGCCCTCGGGTACCAGCGGCGGGCCAGCTCCTTGATCGAGGAGACGTCCACGATCCGGTAGTGCAGGTGGCTCTCCAGGGCCGGCATGTCCCGGGCCAGGAAACCCCGGTCGGTCGCGACCGAGTTCCCGCAGAGCGGCGTCCGCCCCGCCTCCGGCGCGTACTCGCGGACGTACGCGAGGACGAGCGCCTCCGCCTCGGCCAGCGTGACGCCGTGCTCGAGCTCGTCGAGCAGCCCCGAGGTGGTGTGCATCGTGCGCACCACCTCGGGCATGTTCGCCAGCGCCTCCGCCGGCGGGCGGATGATGACGTCCACGCCCTCGCCGAGGACGTTCAGCTCGGAGTCCGTCACCAGCGCCGCGACCTCGACCAGGGCGTCCCGGTCGAGGTCGAGGCCCGTCATTTCACAGTCGATCCATACCAAACGGTCATTCACGCCACTCACCCTACGGCGCGATCACGCGCCGCGGGCACCGGAGGAGCCGAGCGCGGCGCCGGGGCGCAGGCCTCCGGGGCGTGCTCGTCCTGGCCGTGACCGTCCTGGCCGTGACCGTCCTGGCCGTGACCGTCCGGCCCGTGCGACTCCCGGGCCGGGCCCGCCTGGCCGACCGGGTGCGGGTGGGCAGGGTGCGCCTGGTGTCCGTCCCGCGCGGCCCTCGGGTCGCGCGGCTCCCGGACGCCGTCCGGGCCCGCGGCGCGGCCGCCCTGCGGACGGACCTGCGGGGGGCGGCCCTGCCGGGCCCGGGCGTCCGGCGTCCCGGGCGCCGCGGACTGCGGCAGCCGCCCGGCCGCCGTGCCGTGGCCGCGAGCACCCGCACCGCCGGAACCGACTCCGGCGACGCCGCTCCCGCCGGCCGGACCGGTCTCGTCCGACGGCCGCTCGGCCGCACTGCGGTGCCCCTGGCCCTGGCCGCGCGCACCCGGCTGCGGGTGACCGTCCTCGGCCGCGGCGTGCTCCGCGGTGCGCGGCGGCCGGCCCGCCCCCGGACCGGCCTGCGCCGGCACCAGCGGCGGCCGGACCGGACCGCGCCCGGCCCCCGGCTGCCCGGGGTGCGGCTGGTGCGCCGCCTGCTGGTGCGGGTACGGCTGCCCGGCGCGCGCGTGGGATCCCGGCGCGGACGGCTGGCCGTGCTGCCCGTGCTGGCCGAGCGGACCGTGCTGGCCCGGGTGCCCGGCGAGCCCGGGGGTGCCCGCCCCGAGCGGGTGTCCGGACTGCTGCCCGTACTGCCCCGCCGGCCCGTGCTGCCCGTGCTGCCCGTGCTGGCCGTGCTGGCCGAGAAGCGCTCCACCCGCGGTGGCCGCCGCCGCTGCCGCCGCCGCGTGCGCTGCGGCCGACTGCGGCGCGGCGCCGGCCAGCCGGAGGTCGCCCGGGTGCGACGTCGCCGGGGTCGGCGAGGCCGTCCCCGGGCGGCGGGCCCGGTAGCTGGTCCGGTACGCGGCCGGCGAGACCCCGAGCTGGCGGCGGAAGTGCCCGCGCAGCGCCACCGGTGACCGGAAGCCGCAGCGGCGGGCGACGTCGTCCACCGACAGCTCCGAGGTCTCCAGCAGCCGCTGGGCCTGCAGCACCCGCTGGGTGATCAACCACTGCAGCGGGGCGCTGCCGGTCAGCGTGCGGAACCGCCGGTCGAAGGTCCGCCGGCTCATGTAGGCGCGCGCCGCCAGCACCTCGACGTCGAACTGCTGGTTGAGGTTCTCCAGCGCCCAGGTGACCACCTCGGCCAACGGGTCGTTGCCGATCTCCTCGGGTAAAGACTGATCGATGTACTGGGCCTGTCCTCCGCCGCTGCGCCGGCTGGGCACCACCAGACGGCGGGCCAGCGCGTTGGCCGCCTCGGCGCCGTGGTCGCTGCGCACCACGTGCAGGCAGAGGTCGATGCCGGCGGCCGTGCCGGCCGAGGTCAGCACGTCGCCGTCGTCGACGAAGAGCTCCCGCGGGTCCACGTGCACCCGCGGGTAGCGCTTGGCCAGGGTCGGTGCGTACATCCAGTGCGTGGTCGCCGGGCGGCCGTCCAGCAGACCGGCGGCGGCGAGCACGAACGCGCCGGTGCAGAGGCCGATGATCCGCGCGCCCTCGTGGTGCGCCTTGCGCAGCGCGGTGATCGCCTCGACCGGCGGGGGCTGCGAGATCGAGCGCCAGGCCGGCACGACGATGGTGCCCGCCCGGGCGAGCGCCTCCAGTCCGTACGGCGCCGAGAGCGTGAGGCCGCCGGTGGTGGCGAGCGGCCCCTCCTCCCCGGCGCAGACCAGTAGGCGGTAGCGCGGGACCCCGGCGTCCTGGCGGTCGACGCCGAAGACGGAGAGCGGGATCGAGCTCTCGAAGATCGGTGCGCCGCCGAAGATCAGCACGGCGACGGTCTCGCGCCGGCGCCGGCCGGACAGCTTCCGCGGGGCGGCGGCCATCACGGCCGTCGAGGACCCGTTGCCGCCGGAGCCGCCGGCGGCTCCGTGGCCGGCCGGGCCGTGACCGCTGCCGCCCGGGCCGAGCGGACCGGCCGTGGGGCCGGTGCCCGCACCCGCCATGGCCCCCGGCACCAGACCGGTGGAGGGGGAGACGGAGGCCGGGCCGCCGGAGAACACCGGGAATCCGGCCTCGTGGCCGTGCTGTCCGTATGGGCTGTGCTGGCCCTGCTGGCCGTGTGGTCCCTGATGGCTCTGCTGACCGTACGGCTGGGCGGGCGCGGTGCCGTGCAGCGTGCCGAGTGCCGGGCCGACACCGTGACCCGGAACCCCCGGTCCCTGGCCCGGCCCCTGGCCGAGGCCCTGGCTGCCAGGTTGGCCGGGAACCGACGGGCCGGCGTGGCCGCTCGCACCGCCGCCGTGAGCCGCCGACGGGTTGACGGAGGATCGGCTGACGTGGCGTCCGACACGGTCCGCGGTGAGCGGGAAGGCCGGCATGTCGGCCACCCCCGGTGCGGGCGGGACGGCGGAGCCGGAGGGGGCCGCAGTGGTCGCAGAGGTGTACGAGGAGTGCGGAGCGGCGCTGGAGGTGCCGGAGGAACGGGGGTTGGCAGCGTTGGCCGAGGCGCCGGCGGCTCTCGCGGAACGACCCGCGATGCCGGCCACGGCCTGGCCGCTGTCAGGACCCGCGTCGCTCCTGCTCACCCTGCTCAAGGCGCTCAAGCCCCCTCGGTGGTGTGGTGTGGTGGTGCGGCACTGCTAGCCAAGATCGAAATCTATCGGGTGGACCGTTGCCGTTGTGACAAGTTCACCATCCGACGCTATGTCGACATGGCAATTTGGCGTGATGCATTCGATCACGAAGCGTGGCACCCGTCGACCCTTCTGGGAAGGGGGCCGGTGCAACGGTGGCTGGTTGTCGCGGGGCCGCTCCTGGGGCGTCCGGCTCCGGCGCGCCCGATCGGCGGGTCTGGGCTGCGGCTTTGCCCAAGGGCGGGGGAGCCCCGCGAGATTGACTGAAAATAGGCGGTGCACGGGGAGGCGCACGCCGGCCGAACCGTGCGCCTCCCTGGCTTCATCCGGCCAGTGCGGAAGCGGCAGAGCGATGATCGGATCACCCGCGCTACGGTCCTGAGGTGAAGACGATTAGCCGGCTCGAACAGGCCAACGACAACGCCGCCGCATTCTGGCTCGCCCAAGCCCGGGCGCACGGCTGGCAGCAACTCGTAACACCCCGGTTCACCGCCGTGCGCTGCGCCCGCACGCCGGACGACGCCCACCGCATCGTGATCACCCGCCCCTACGGCGCGACCGAACCGCTCGAGGACGAACTGGCGGCCCTGCTGCGCGACTGGTCCACCGTGCGGCTCACCCTGGAAGACCCCTACGGCCGCCTGGACATGACCCGCTACGGCTACGGCCACGGCCGGGCGATGGCCGTCATGGTCCGCGAACCGGGCCCGGTCGAACCGCCGCTCCTCGGCGCGCTCCCGGGTTCAGGCGCCCGGGGCGGCGGGCGCCTGACGGTCGATGAGACCTTCGACGCCGACGAGTTCGCCGAGGTCGAGCACGCGATCGTCGAGGGCTTTCCGATCGAGGCCCACCAGCCCTGGAAGCGCGGCGTGATGCTGCCCGGGGAGCTGCTGTGGGAGCAGGGCTTCCGGGCCTGGCTCGGCCGCATCGACGGCGCACCGGCCGGGGCCTGCCTCACCTACGACGACGGCCAGGCCACCGGCGTCTACTGGGTCGCGACGCTCCCCGACCACCGCTCCCGCGGCGTGGCGCGGGCCGTCCTGGAGACCGCTCTGGCCGCCGCCGACCCCGAGCGCCCGGCGACCTTGGTCGCCACCCTGCTCGGCGAACCGCTCTACCTCAAGCTCGGCTTCACCGAGCACGGCCGCACCCACTGGTGGTCGGTGCCCACGCCGCCCGCCCCCGCGGCCTCGTAGGGGCCGTGTCCGTGCGCCGGCCGGCCGGCGGCGACGCCCGATCGGGGTGACCCTGCGGGCGGCGACGCCCGATAGGGGCGCGGCTCTCGACGGCGGCTGCCGGTGGTGGTGACGGCCGGGTGGTCGGCTGCCGGGGTGGCGGGCACCCCGGCGCCCGGGTGCGCCGCCTCACGGTGATACGGCCGCGGCCTCCACCGAAGGCGCGGCCGGGCCCACTCCGAACCACACCCGAGGCGGCGCGAACCGCGTCCGCGCGGGCCGTTCCACGGCGGGGGCGGCGGTCTCGCGGACGTGGACCGTGCGATCGACCACTGCGCGCTCGACCACTGCGCGATCGGCGACCGTGCGCTCGCCGGTCGCGGGGCTGCCGGTGGTGCGGTTGCCGTTGGTGCGGGCGTCGGCCGTGGCGGGTCGGTCGGCTCCGAGTCCCGGCCGGTCCGCGACACCGGGCGACCCCGTACCGGCGTGGCGGCCGTCACCCGCAACCGCAAATTCGCCGGCACGGTTTCGGACACCAACTTCCCCGGCCGGGCCCGCGACGGCGCCGTTCACGGGAACAGGCGCACGCCAGCCGTCCGGGGCGGACAGCGGGAGCTGCGCGCCGGACCGCACGCCGGGTAGCGCCGTCAGCGCGCGGTCCCGGGGCCGGAGACTCCCCGGGACCGCGCCCGCCGGCCGCCGACGGGCCGTGCCGCCCGCCCGGATCCCCGGTCGCGCTCCCGGCGCACTGCGCGCGGCCAGCACCTGCCCGATGGCCTCCGGCAGGCCGGCCGCCTTCAGCGTCGGCCGGTAGCCCGGTTCGGCCCACGGTCGGCCGTGGTGCAGCCAGACGCTGCGCAGCCCCGTGAGCTCGGCCCCCGCGATGTCGGCGGGGGCGTGGTCGCCGATCATCCAGGTGTCCGCGGTCCAGTCGCCGGTGGGTGCGATGCCGCAGCGCTGGGCGGCGATCTCGAAGATCAGCGGGTCCGGCTTGACGCACTCCGCCTCCTCCGAGATCACCCAGCCGTCGACCATCGGACCGAGTCCGGTCCGGCGGATCTTCTCCAACTGGGGCCGGGTCCCGCCGTTGCTGACGATGCCGAGCGTCCAACCCGCGGCCCGGGCGGCCTGCAGCGCCTCGACGTGACGGGAGGGGCAGTGGATGTGGGAGTTGATGCCGCGTCGGTAGTGGGCGAGCAGGAATTCGAGGGAGTCGTCCAGGCCGTAGCGGCGCTGGGCGGCGGACAGTACGGTGCTGCGCGGCACGTAGCCGCCGCCGTCGATGGTGACCAGCCAGTCGACGTCACCGGGCGGCAGCCCTCGTTCGGAAAGAAAATCCTGAGCCCAGGCCCGGAAAGCGGCATCCCTGGGGAGCAGCGTGTTGTCGAGGTCGAGCAGGAGCAGGGGCATGCCGAGCATCGTGCCAGTGGCCGCGTCTATGCACCTGGCAAATGCCAGAGGCCGACGCGAACCCCGGCGGATTGGCTGAAACGGGTGCCGGAGCCCTTCCCTCCGCCTCTTCGTCGCGAACGACGGCCGGTGACCGGTGGCGACTGATCGTCGTCGATCAATGACAGTCCGGTCACGGTGTCCCGAGGGCCTGTTGCGCCGCCCGGTTCGCTCAGTCAAGCTCCAGGGAACCTCCTTTCCGGAGGGGCGCGATCGTTCGTGGACGGGGGCGCACCGCGACCGGCGCGCGCATCCTCCGTTCGCGGGAACAAAGGCGTTCGGAGGCTTCGTCGCTGGGCTGGGCCTCCCGCCCGTCGTACTCTGAAAGGAATAGGTCACAAACGGTGGTGCTCGGCGCAGACCGACGTCGTTCCGTAGGCGGCCCTGCTGCCCGGGCAGCGTTGTCCTCTCCTGTCGGCCCACCTCCCTCGAAGAGCCTTGAGCCATGGCTGGTTTTGAGTTCTCCCGACCGGTGGAACCGGACGCGGTCCACGGCGCGGGCGCAGCGGCCGGGGGGCGCGGCGGCGAGCACGGAGGCGCTGGCGACCTCGAGGGAGGGCCGGCTGCCGTGGACGCTCGGTCCCTCTCCCGCATCCTTCGCGACCTCGCGCGCCGCAGCCGCCCCGGCTCGCGCCGGCGACACGACCAGCAGCCGGACCAGCACCGGGATCGGGACCAGCGTCGCGGTCGGGAGCACCAGCGTGACGGCCGTGCGGAGCCCACGGTGACGGGCCGCCTCGGTCCGGGTGCCGAGCGCCCGGGGAGCGCGGGCCTGCCCAGTGCGCCGGGAGCGCCGAAGCCCCAGGAGACCCCCGACCGGCCCTGTGACCCCGCCTTCCAGCACGGCGTGGTGGTCGGGTTCGACGGCTCGCTGTCGAGCGAGCGTGCCCTCGCCTACGCGGTGGGCATGGCCCGTCGCTCGCAGTGCGGCCTGGTGATCGTGCACGTGGCGAACCGGCTGCCCGCCACGGTCTGGGCCGGTTGTGAACCTCCGGTCTTCGTGGACCTCCCCGACCATCGGACCGAGGTCCTCGGCCTGGAGCTCGCCTGCGCGGACTTCCTCGCCGGCGTTCCCTGGATCCTGGTCGAGCGCGGCGGCGACATCTGCCACGAGATCGAGGAGGTCGGCCGCGAGTACGCCGCCGACGCCATCGTGGTCGGCAGTACGCACGGCCTGCTCGGCAAGCTCTTCGGCTCGGTCTCCGGCCGGCTGGCCCGGCGCGCCAACCGCCCTGTGATCGTCATTCCCTGACGGCCCGTCTCCCCGCCGGTTCGGCGGCCGGGCCGGGCGAATCCTCCTTTGTTGACGGCGTCGTGTGCGTTCGGCGTTCCGTGCTCACGGCGAGCCTCGGCTGGGGTGCCGACGGTGTGCGGTCTGTTCTCCGACTCTCCGGCCGCCCCGGCGATCGGCGGTCCCGATGATCGGCGGCCCCGGGTGGCAGGTGGGCGAGCCGCCGCGAAGCCGGACAACCGGATGGCCGGAGAGCCGGAGAATCGGAGAACAGGTTGGTTCAGGTGGGGCAGCGTCTCAGGAGACGCCCAGCTCCCGGGCGATGAGCATGCGCTGGACCTCCGACGTGCCCTCCCCGATCTCGAGGATCTTGCAGTCGCGCCAGAAGCGGGCGACCGGGTACTCGTTCATGAAGCCGTACCCGCCATGGATCTGGGTCGCCTCGCGGGCGTTGTCGACGGCGGCCTCGGACGAGTACAGCTTCGCGATCGCGGCCTCCTTCTTGAACGGTTCGGAGTGCAGCAGCCGGGAGGCGGCGTCCCGCCAGGCCAGGCGGGAGGTGTGTGCGCGCATCTCCATGTCGGCGAGCTTGAACTGGATGGCCTGGTTGGCGCCGATGTTCCGGCCGAAGGCCCGACGCGTACCGGCATAGGAAACGGACTGGTCGACGCACCCCTGGGCCAGGCCGGTGGCCAGGGCTGCGATCGCGATGCGGCCCTCGTCGAGGATCCGCAGGAACTGGGCGTAGCCGCGGCCACGCTCGCCCAGCAGGTTGGCCGCGGGAACGCGGCAGTCGGTAAAGGACAGTTCGCGGGTGTCGGATGCGTTCCACCCGACCTTCGAGTACTTCTTCGACACCTGGAAACCCGGGGTTCCGGTGGGAACGATGATGGAAGAGATTTCGCGCTGCGGCGAGGGGAATTCGCCGTCTTCACTCGAACGAGCGATCGGTTCGGTGAGCGCGGTGACCGTGACCAGGCCGGTGATCTCGGTGCCGGAGTTGGTGATGAAGCACTTGGTGCCGTTGATGACCCACTCGTCGGTGGCCTCGTCGTACCGCGCCGTGGTGCGGGTCGCACCGGCGTCGGAGCCGCCCTCGGGCTCGGTCAGGCCGAACGCCCCGAGCATCTCGCCGGAGGTCAGCCGGGGCAGCCACTCGCGCTTCTGCTCCTCCGTCCCGAAGCGGTAGATCGGCATCGCGCCGAGCGACACCGCGGCCTCCAGGGTGATGGCGACCGAGGAGTCGACCCGGGCGAGCTCCTCCAGGGCGAGGCAGAGCGCGAAGTAGTCGCCGCCCATGCCCCCGTACTCCTCGGGGAACGGCAGGCCGAACAGGCCCATCCGTCCCATCTCCCGGACGATCTCGTAGGGGAACTCGTTCTGCTCGTAGAACTCGCCGATCTTCGGCGCGACCACGTCCTGGGCGAACTCGGCGACGGTGCGCCGCAGTTCCTCGTACTCGCTGTTCAACCGGTGATCGAGCATGGTGATCCTCCTGTGGCCCGGCCGGGGTGGCCGCGGGCGTGATCGGGATGACCGTGTGTCGATCGGATGGTGTGACCGACGCACGGAGTGCGGAAGGGGAAGGGGTGGTGCCGTACGGGGTGGTGCCGGACGGGCCGGGCTCCGGCCGGTGCCCGGGCGCCGCGGGAACGCCGGAAGGGGCGGCGCGGGGAGGTGCGGGGCGCCGTGGTGGAAGAAGGATGCGGGCGCCGGCGGCCGTTGCGGGCCGCCGGCGCGTCAGCCCCGGCTCGCGCCGAGCAGCGCCTGGACGGTGCGGGACGGGCTGGGGCGGCCGAGCTGGCGCGCCATCCAGCCACTGGTGGCCACCAGGGCGCGGAGGTCGACCCCGGTCCGGATGCCGAGGCCGTGCAGCATCCACACCAGGTCCTCGGTGGCCAGGTTGCCGGTGGCGCTCTTGGCGTACGGACAGCCGCCCAGGCCGCCCGCCGAGGCGTCGACCGTGGTCACGCCGCCGCGCAGGGCGGCCAGCGTGTTGCTGAGCGCCTGGCCGTAGGTGTCGTGGAAGTGCACCGCGAGCCTGTCGACCGGTACGCCGGCCTCGGCGAAGCCGTCCAGGAGCGCGGTGACCTGGCCCGGGGTGGCGACCCCGATGGTGTCGCCGAGGCTCAGCTCGTCGCAGCCCATCTCCAGCAGTCGCACGCCGAAGCCGATCACCTGCTCGACGGGGACGGGCCCCTCCCACGGGTCGCCGAAGCACATCGAGAGGTAGCCGCGCACCCGGACACCGGCCGCGGTCGCCCGCTCCACCACCGGCCGGAACATCGCCATCGCATCGTCCGCCGAGCGGTTGAGGTTGCGGCGGGCGAAGGTCTCGGTGGCGCTGGCGAACACCGCGATGTCGGTGGCGTGGTGGGCGAGCGCGCGGTCCAGCCCGCGCTCGTTGGGCACCAGCACCGGGAGCCGCAGGCCGGGGTGACGGCCCGGCAGCTCGGCGAGCCGCGGGACCAGTTCCTCGGCGTCGGCGAGCTGGGGCACCCACTTGGGGTGGACGAAACTGGTCGCCTCGACGGTGCGCAGCCCGGTGGCCGCGAGCCGGGCGATGAACTCGGCCTTCACCTCGACGGGGACCAGCGCGCCCTCGTTCTGCAGTCCGTCGCGCGGTCCGACCTCGTGGACGCGGACCTCCTCGGGCAGGCCGGGGGCGCGGACGGGAGCGGGCAGGCCCAGGTCGAGCGCGTCGGGCTCGTGCGCGGGGGTGGCGGCGGTGCTCATGACCGCACCTCGGCCGCGGTCGCGTCGAGCGCCGGTCCGTCGGCCGGACCGCCTGCCGGTCCGTCCTCGGCCGGGGTGACCACGACCAGCAGTTCCTCCATGGCCACGGTGGCCCCGGCGGTGGCCCGCAGCTCGCTCACGGTGCCGTCGTGCGGGGCGGCGATCACGTGTTCCATCTTCATGGCCTCCAGGACGAGCAGGGGTTGGCCCCGCCGGACCTGTTCGCCGGCCGTGGTCTTCACGACGGTGACGGTGCCGGGCATCGGGGCGGTCAGGGCGCCGTGGTGGGCCGCGCCGGCGGCGGCGCTCTCGCCGACCGGGTCGTGGGCGTGCAGCGGCCAGGCGTCGCCGTCGACGCCGAGCCAGGTGACCGGCCCGGCCGCCGGGCCGCCGGCCAGGCCGGCGGCGTCGTCGGCGGTCAGGGCGAAGGTCGTCTGCAGGCCGTCGACGGTGAGGTGGAGGCGGTTCCCGGTCCGTACGGCCCGGGCGCGGTGGGCCGGCCCGGAACCGAGCCGGACGTCCACCTCGGGGGTGACGCCGGGCGGAATGTCAGTGGCCTCGGCTACGTTGCTCGCAGTGATCGGACGGATGCACACCGACACCGGATCCTGGCCGGGGGCCCGGAGTCGGTGCGTGGTCCAGGCTGCCTCGCCGCCCAGGCGCCAGCCGGAGGGAAGGGAGAAGGGGTCGGTCCAGCCGCCGCCGTCGGCGGCGGGGATGAGGTCGAGGTGCCGCGCGAGCGCGGCCGCGTAGTAGAGGAGGTGAGCGGGCGTCGGTGCTTCGGCGGGCCGGGAGTCGGCCGCGTCGGCGGTGACGGCAGTGGCGACGGATGCGGGGGAGTAGGGCGAGGCCAGCAGCGCGGGTTCCTGCTGGGCCGTCTGTTCCACCAGGCCGGTGTCGAGCCGTCCGGCGGTGACCTCGGGGTGTGCGAGCAGTCGCCGCAGGAAGCCGGTGTTGGTGGTGACGCCGAGGATCCGGGTGTCGGCCAGCGCAGCGCGGAGCCGGCGCAGCGCGGTCGGGCGGTCGGGCCCGTACGCGATGACCTTGGCGAGCATGGGGTCGTAGGCGCTGGTGATGACCGTGCCCGCGGTGACGCCGGAGTCCACCCGGACTCCTTCGCCCTGCGGCTCGTCCAGCACCAGGATGCGGCCGCCGGTGGGCAGGAAGTCCCGTTCCGGGTCCTCGGCGCAGATGCGGGCCTCGATGGCGTGGCCCAGGAAGGAGATGTCCGGCTGGGAGAAGGTGAGGCGCTCGCCCGAGGCAATCCGCACCTGCCACTCGACCAGGTCCAGCCGCTGGGCCGGGGCGGCGGCCGGGGTGGCGGGGGTGACGGCGACGGCGAGTTCGGTGACGGGGTGTTCCACCTGGAGACGGGTGTTCATCTCCATGAAGAAGAAGTCCCGTACCCCCTCGGTGGGGGTGGGGGAGTCCGGGTCGATGCCGGGGACGATGAACTCCACGGTGCCGGCTCCGGTGTAGCCGCAGGACTCCGCGGCGCGGACGGCCGCGGCGCCCATCGCGGCACGGGTCTCGGCGTTGAGCAGGACGGAGGGTGCCTCTTCGATCAGTTTCTGGTGGCGGCGCTGCAGGCTGCACTCGCGCTCGCCGAGGTGGACGGTGGTGCCGTGGGCGTCGGCCAGCACCTGCACCTCGATGTGGCGGGGCCGGTCGATCCAGCGCTCCAACAGCAGCGTGTCGTCACCGAAGGCGGTCCGGGCGACCCGCCGCGCGGCCGCGATCTCGGTCGGGAGGTCGGCGGGGTCGCGCACCAGCCGCATGCCCTTGCCGCCGCCGCCGGCGGACGGCTTGAGTAGGACGGGGTAGCCGATCTCGTCGGCGGCCGCGACGAGTTCCTCGTCGGTGGGCGCGGTCGCGTGGCTGCCCGGGACGACCGGTACGCCGGCGGCGCGGACGGCCTCCTTGGCGTTGATCTTGTCGCCCATCAGCTCGACCGCGGAGGGAGGAGGACCGATGAAGACCAGGCCGGCGTCGGCACAGGCGCGGGCGAAGGCGGCGTTCTCAGCGAGGAAGCCGTAACCGGGGTGGACGGCCTGGGCGCCGGTGCGGCGGGCCGCGGCGAGGATCTGGTCGGTCCGCAGGTAGGTCTCGGCGGCCGAGCTGTCGCTGCGGTCGGCCGGTCCGAGCCGGACCGCGACGTCGGCCTCGCGGACGTGGGGTGCGTCGGCGTCGGCGTCGCTGAAGACGGCGACGGAGCGCACGCCGAGCCGCCGCAGGGTGCGGATCACCCGGACGGCGATCTCGCCGCGGTTGGCGACCAGAACTGTGTCGAACATGGGAGGCGTTCCTCCGGGTCGAGGGGAGCCGTACGAAGGAGGTGGTGAGAGGGGACGGCAGTGGGACGGCCGGGGCCGGGCGCGGTCACGCCCGGCCGGGGTCACATCCGGAAGACGCCGAACGGGCCGGGCGGCGGGAGCGGGGCGTTGGCACAGGCGGTGAGTGCCAGCCCGACGACGGTGCGGGTGTCCATCGGGTCGATCACGCCGTCGTCCCAGAGCCGCGCGGTGGCGTAGTAGGCGTTGCCCTGGCGCTCGTACTGCTCGCGGACCGGGCGCTTGAACTCCTCCTCCGCCTCGGTCGGCCACTCCTCGCCGTGCGCCTCCAACTGGTCGCGGCGGACGGTGGCCAGCACGGACGCGGCCTGCTCCCCGCCCATGACGGAGATCTTGGCGCCGGGCCACATCCAGAGGAAGCGGGGCGAGTAGGCCCGGCCGCACATCGAGTAGTTGCCGGCGCCGTACGAGCCGCCGATCACCACCGTCAGCTTCGGGACGCGGGTGCAGGCGACGGCGTTGACCATCTTGGCGCCGTGCTTGGCGATGCCACCCGATTCGTACTGCCGGCCGACCATGAACCCGGTGATGTTCTGGAGGAAGAGGAGGGGGATGCCCCGCTGGTCGCACAGCTCGATGAAGTGCGCGCCCTTCATGGCGGACTCGGAGAACAGCACGCCGTTGTTGGCGACGATGCCGACCGGGTGGCCGTGGATCTTGGCGAAGCCGGTCACCAGGGTCGCGCCGTACTCGGCCTTGAACTCGGCGAACCGGCTGCCGTCGACCAGCCGGGCGATCACCTCGCGCACGTCGTAGGGCGTGCGCGGGTCGACCGGGACGGCCCCGTACAGGCCGGCCGGATCGACGGCGGGCGGTTCGGCCGGGGCGAGCGGCCACGGCCGGGCCGCGCGCGGCCCGAGCCCGGCCACGATGGTGCGGACGATGGAGAGGGCGTGGGTGTCGTCCTCGGCCAGGTGGTCCGTGACGCCGGAGGTCCGGGAGTGGAGGTCGCCGCCGCCCAGCTCCTCGGCCGTGACCACCTCGCCGGTCGCGGCCTTCACCAGCGGCGGCCCGCCGAGGAAGATCGTGCCCTGGTTGCGGACGATGACGGCCTGGTCGCTCATCGCCGGGACGTACGCGCCGCCCGCCGTGCAGGAGCCGAGCACGGCGGCGATCTGCGGGATGCCGGCGGCCGAGAGCCGGGCCTGGTTGTAGAAGATCCGGCCGAAGTGGTCGCGGTCCGGGAAGACCTCGTCCTGCATCGGCAGGAACGCGCCGCCCGAGTCCACCAGGTAGATGCAGGGGAGGCGGTTCTCCAGCGCGACCTCCTGGGCGCGCAGGTGCTTCTTCACCGTCATCGGGTAGTAGGTGCCGCCCTTGACGGTGGCGTCGTTGGCGACGACGACCACCTCGCGCCCCGCGACCCGGCCGATGCCCGCGATCACGCCCGCCGCCGGGGCGGCGCCGTCGTACATCCCGTCGGCCGCCAACGGGGCCAGTTCGAGGAAGGGGGAGGCCGGGTCGAGCAGGGTGTCGACGCGGTCCCGCGGCAGCAGTTTGCCGCGGGCGGTGTGCCGGGCCCGGGCCTTGGCCCCGCCGCCGAGGGCCGCCGTGCCGAGCTTCTCGCGCAGTTCGGCGACCAGGGCGCGGTGCGCCTCGGTGTTGGCCCGGTAGGACTCCGAACCCGGGTCGACCGCGGTGCCGAGCCGCGGGGCGGGAGCGGCGGCTCCCGGGGCGACGGATCCGCCGGCCGTGCCGGACGGTGCGCCGCCCGGACCACCCGGTCCGGACGCGGCTCCGGCCGTCGCGTTGCCGTTGACGCCGGTGGGTACGCCGGCGGTGGAGATGACCATCCCAAGAGCTCCCTTGCCCTCGGCACCAGGTGGGCGGCAGAGCCGGGTGAGCCCGCGACCCCCACGTTAATGAGCGTTAACTCGTGTTGCCCAGGTTAACGGGCGATAACCCGACTGTCTACGATGGGCAGCATGCCGAACGTCCCAGCCACCCCAGCGCTCCCACGCCGCGACCAGATCCGCAGGGAGGCCGCCCGGCTGTTCGCCGCCCGCGGCTTCCTGGGCGTCGGGGTCGACGAGATCGGCAAGGCGGTCGGCATCAGCGGGCCCGGGCTCTACCGGCACTTCGCGGGCAAGGACGCGATGCTCGCCGACCTGCTGATCGGCATCAGTGAGCGCCTCCTGGAAGAGGGCCGCCGCCGGGCGGGCGGCGGCGACGGCGCGGCCGAGGCGCTGGACGCGCTGATCAGCGGGCACGTCGACTTCGCGCTCGACGACCGGGACCTCATCACCCTCCACGACCGCGAGCTGCTGAACCTCAAGGAGGAGGACCGCCGGACCGTCCGCCGCCTCCAGCGCGGCTACGTCGAACTCTGGGTCGCCGTGGTCCGGCAGGCCTACCCGCCGCTCGCCGAACCCGGCGCCGAGCCCGTCGCCCGGGCCGCCGTGCACGCCGTCTTCGGACTGATCAACTCCACCCCGCACAGCCTCGGCCCGAGCCCCGCCCAGGACGACCGGGCCGCCCTCGAACGCGACGGCATGGCCGCCCTGCTGCACAGCCTCGCGCACGGCGCCTTCTCCGCCGCGGCCGACGCCGCCGCCCGCGGCTGACCCGACCGCGCTCCCGGCCGCCCGCCATCCGATCCGGTGGCCCGACCCCGTCGGCGTCCGATCGGTCCGCCGGTGCCTGACCGACTCCTCGGCGCCCGATAGACCCGTCAGCGCCCGATCGGCCCGTCGGCGGGCTGTCGCGGCGGCTTCCGGTGGACCACCACCCGGCCCGACTCCGGGTCGATCCGGCGGTCGCCCGGGGTGGCGGCACCGGTGTCGTCCCGCAGGAGCAGTCGCCGCTCTGTCTCCTCGCGCAGTTGCCGGTGGCCGGGCGAGAGGAGCACCTGGAGCTCGTCGGACGCCCCCGGTCCCGGAGCCCACGCCGGACAGGCCCCGGGTGGTTCACTGCCCCGTCGGCTGCGCACAGTGCCCCGGACGGGCGCACGAACGCGGGCGGACGGAGGGGCGGATGGGCTCCTTGCCCTTGCGCGGCCTAGGTCCAAAGGAGGGTGGCGCGGTGCGCCGGTGGGAGGTGGGCGTCCGGCGTGGCGTCGTCCACCCTGGTTAGCGGGGCGCGGGTCGCGGCCCCGGTCGGGAATCTCCGCAGGCCGTGGGCTGTTGGTCCCTCCGCCGGGTCGGGTGCCCGGCGTGCTCTGGCCGGATAAAACCATGGCGGCCACCCGACGGAATGGTTAGCATCCCTAAATATGCCTGAGACTCACGGATCTACGGTGGAGCTTTCGCCGAGCGGACCCCGGACCGGTCCCGGTGCCGGTACCGCTGATGCCGCTACCCGGGGCACCGGGGGCGAACGGGGTGGCCCGCAGGCGGCGGCGGCCGCCGACGGCGGGGGCGGCTCGGGCTGGCTGCGGCGGCTGATCGGCTACTGCTGGCGGTCGCGGCGCAGCGTGCTGCTGGCCTTCGGGGCCTCGCTGGTCGGCATGGCCGTCACCGCGCTGGTCCCCCTGGTCACCAAGCTGATCATCGACGACGTCATCACCGCCCACACCCGCTCCCTGGCCCCCTGGGCCGTGGTGCTGCTGCTGGCGGCCGCGCTGGTGTTCGGCTGCACCCAGGTGCGCCGCTACTACGGCGGACAGCTCGCGCTCGACGTCCAGCACGACATGCGCAGCGACCTCTTCCGCTCCCTCGGCCGGCTCGACGGGCACCGGCAGGACCGGCTGGACACCGGGCAGGTGGTCGGCCGTGCCACCTCCGACCTCCAGCTGATCAACGGCCTGCTCTCGATGCTGCCGATGATGACCGGCTACCTGCTGATGTTCGTGATGTCGCTGGCCGTGATGATCTGGCTCTCGCCGCCGCTCACCTTGGTGGCGCTGGTCATGGGTCCGGCGCTCTGGTGGGTCTCGGTGCTCAGCCGCAAGCGGCTGTTCCCGTCCACGTGGGCGGCGCAGCAGGAGGCGGCGGCCGTGGCCGGCGTCGTGGACGAGGC
Organism: Kitasatospora sp. NPDC127111; assembly: GCF_042677465.1. Classification (NCBI taxonomy): domain Bacteria; kingdom Bacillati; phylum Actinomycetota; class Actinomycetes; order Kitasatosporales; family Streptomycetaceae; genus Kitasatospora; species Kitasatospora sp. NPDC127111. The sequence goes on along the minus strand of NZ_JBHXTG010000082.1, from coordinate 11,349 downwards.
GGTCGGCGGCGTCCGGGTGGTCAAGGGCTTCGGCCAGGAGGCCCAGGAGCTGGACAAGCTGGAGGCGGCCTCGCGCCACCTCTTCGCGGCGCGCCTGCGGTCGATCCGGCTGAACAGCCGCTACAACCCGGCGATGCAGGCGATCCCGGCGCTGGCCCAGGTCGCGGTGCTGGCCTTCGGCGGCTGGCTGGCGGTCGACGGCCAGGTCTCGCTCGGCACCTTCGTCGCCTTCTCCACCTACGTGGCGCAGATGACCGGTCCGGTGCGGATGCTGACCATGGTGATCACGGTCGGCCAGCAGGCCCGCGCGGGTGTGGAGCGAGTGGTCCAGCTGATCGACGAGCGCCCGCTGGTGCAGGAGCGCCCGGACGCGGTCGCCCTCGACCTCACCGCCAAGCACCACGGCGCCACCCTTGACGCCGCCGGGGCGACCAGGGCCGACCAGAGCGCCCGGACCGCTCAGGCCGGCCGGACCGCCCTGGCCGCCCGGACCACCGAGGCCGCTGACCCCGCCGTGACCGCCGTGACCGCCGCGACCGTCGGCCCCACCGCGGCGCGGCGCACCGCCGGCCCCCGCACGCCGGACGTGGCGCTGGAGTTCGACCAGGTCGAGTTCCGCTACGACCCCGAGCACCCGGCGCCCGTGCTGCACGGGCTCAGCCTGAAGCTCGCCCCCGGCGAGACGCTGGCCCTGGTCGGCGCCTCCGGCTCGGGCAAGTCCACGGTGGCGCAGCTGGTGCCGCGGTTCTACGACCCGGCGGCCGGCGCGGTCCGCCTCTACGGCCACGACCTGCGCGAACTCACCCTGGACTCGGTCCGGGCCGCCGTCGGCATCGTCCCCGAGGAGAGCTTCCTGTTCTCCGAGACGGTCCGCACCAACATCGCGTACGGGCGGCCCGACGCCACCGACGAGCAGATCGTGGCGGCCGCGCGCGCGGCGCAGGCGGACGAGTTCGTCCGGGAGCTGCCCGACGGCTACGACACCAAGGTCGGCGAGCAGGGCCTCACGCTCTCCGGCGGCCAGCGCCAGCGGATCGCCCTGGCCCGGGCCATCCTCACCGACCCGAGCATCCTGCTGCTCGACGACGCGACCTCGGCGGTGGACCCGCAGATCGAAGCGGAGATCCACGACGCGTTGCGCTCCGTCATGACCGGCCGCACCACGCTGCTGATCGCGCACCGGCGCTCCACCCTTCAACTGGCCGACCGGATCGCCGTACTGGACCACGGCCGGCTGCTGGACATCGGAACGCACGAGGAACTCGACGCACGATGTCCCCAGTACCGGGTCCTGATCTCCGACCCCGAGGCCGGCAAGACCCGACCCCCGGCCTCCGCCGCGGCACCGGCCGCCGCAACACCGGCCGCCGCAACACCGGCCGGCAGCGATCCGATCGCCCCCGAGCCCACCGCCTCCGCGCCCACCGCACCTGCGCCCACCGCCACCGCGCCCACCACCTCCAAGCCCACCATCCCCGAGCCGTCGACCCCGGCCCTGGCCAAGGCGGCCCGCACCGCCGACCCGGAGCTGCTGGGCAAGCTCGCCGCCCTCCCGCCGGCCACCGACACGCCGGCGATCACCCGCACCGAGGCCGAGGCCGGCGACCCGGACTTCACCCTCCGCCGCCTGCTGCGCCCCTTCCGCCGCCCGCTCGCCATCGCCCTGCTGCTGGTGGCCCTGGACGCGGGCGCCGGCCTGGTGCTGCCGATCCTGATCCGGCACGGCATCGACGACGGCGTGAGCAAGGCGCTGATGTCGGGCGTCGCCGCCGCCGCCCTGGCCGCGCTGGTGGTGGTCCTGCTGGACTGGCTGGTGCAGAGCGCCGAGAACCGGGTCAGCGGCCGCACCGGCGAGCGGGTGCTCTACACGCTCCGGCTCAAGATCTTCGCCCACCTCAACCGGCTCGGGCTGGACTACTACGAGCGCGAGCTGTCCGGGCGGATCATGACCCGGATGACCACCGACCTGGACTCGCTGACGTCCTTCCTGCAGACCGGCGTGGTCACCGCGGTGGTCAGCCTGCTGACCTTCTTCGGCATCTTCGCCGCCCTGCTGATCATCGACGCCGGCCTGGCCCTGGTGGTCTTCGCCGTGCTGCCGCTCCTGGTGGTCGCGACGCTGGTGTTCCGCAAGAAGTCCAAGCAGCAGTACGAGATCTCCCGCGACCTGATCAGTGCGGTCAACGCCGACCTCCAGGAGAACGTGGCCGGGATGCGGATCGTCCAGGCCTTCCGCCGGCTGGACACCAACACCGACCGCTTCGTCGCCCGGGGCATCGCCTACCGCGAGGCCAGGGTCCGGGCGCAGCTGTACATCTCGCTGTACTTCCCGTTCGTGCAGTTCCTCTCCAGCGTCGCCGCCGCGCTGGTGCTGATCGTGGGCGCGTCGCGGGTCGACTCCGGGACGCTCACGGTCGGCGCGCTGGTCGCCTACCTGCTCTACATCGACCTGTTCTTCGCCCCGGTCAACCAGCTCTCCCAGGTCTTCGACGGCTACCAGCAGGCGGCGGTCGGCCTGGGCCGGATCCGGGAGCTGCTGCGCACCCCGACCACCACCGCCCAGGCGGCCGACCCGGTGCCGGTGCGCGGCGGACTCCGCGGCGAGATCGACTTCGAGGACGTCAGCTTCGCCTACAACGGCGGCGCCGACGGCGCCCCGGACGTCCTCACCGGCGTGAACCTGCACATCCCGGCGGGCCAGACGGTGGCACTGGTCGGCGAGACGGGCGCCGGCAAGTCGACGCTGGTCAAGCTGGTCGCCCGGTTCTACGACGCGACCGCCGGCACGGTCCGGGTGGACGGCGTCGACCTGACCCGGTACGACCTGGCGCAGTACCGTCACCGGCTCGGCGTGGTGCCGCAGGAGGCGTACCTGTTCGCGGGCACGGTGCGCGAGGCGATCGCGTACGGCCGGCCCTCGGCCACGGCGGCCGAGGTGGAGGCGGCGGCCCGGGCGGTCGGCGCCCACGAGATGATCGTCCGGCTGTCGGGCGGCTACGACCACGAGGTCACCGGGCGCGGCCGGAACCTCTCGGCGGGGCAGCGGCAGCTCATCGCGCTGGCCCGGGCCGAGCTGGTCGACCCGGACGTCCTGCTCCTGGACGAGGCCACCGCCGCGCTGGACCTGGCCACCGAGGCGGCCGTCAACCACGCCTCGGACCGGCTCAGCGGCGGCCGCACCACGCTGGTCATCGCCCACCGCCTCACGACCGCGGAACGCGCCGACCGCGTCGTCGTCCTCGACCACGGCAAGGTGGTCGAGGACGGGACGCACGCCGAACTCCTCGCGCAGGGCGGCGTGTACGCGCGGCTCTGGCAGGCGTTCATCGCGGACGGTCACCCGGCCCCGGCCCCGGTCGCGGGCTAGGCGCCGGCCTCGCGTTCAGGGCGGGCGGGGCCACCCGGTCTCCGCCCGCTCAGGCCGCGAGCAGCGCGGCGAGCAGTCCGGAGGCGTCGATGCCGCGCGGCAGGTCGCTGACCTGCCCGTCGCCGACCTCCACCACCCGCCAGCCGGAGCCGTCGGCCCGGCAGGCGAGGTCGGTGGTGATGAAGCGGCAGCCGAGGGACCGGACCAGGGGGCTGACCCCGGTGAGGTCCGGATCCGAGGTCTGCCCGGGGGCGTCCGGGTGCGGTCCGATGAGGACGGGCTCGCCGTCCAGCCACCAGACCCGGGCCTCCACCGCCCGCTCGCCGTCCCGGCCGGCCTCCGTGCCGACCTCCGTCCTGCCCACCGCACCGCCGCCGCCGGACGCGCCGCCGGACCCGCCGCCGGGGGCCCGACCGTGCGCCGGACCGTCCGCCGGGCCGCGGCCCCCGGCCCGCGCGAACTCCTCGTACCGGCGCAGCACCACACCGCCCGCCAGGAACTCGCCCTGCAGCTCGACGAAGCGCGCCACCACGCGGCCGACGGCGTCCAGGTCGGACAGCTCGGGGACGTAGCAGGCCTCGTCCCACTCGTGCTTGCGGGACTTCACGTAGTCCTTGACGATCGCCGGGCCGTGCCCGCCGAGCCGCGCGACGGCGGCCGCCAGCTGCTCGGCCCCGGGGCCCGGTCCGGGTCCCGTCCCGCCCGCGGTCGGGGACAGCGGGATCCAGCTGCTCGCCGGGGTGGCGCCCTCGAACACGTCGTACCAGCCGGGGAGTTCGTGCGCCGAGGCGTAACCGGCCGGGCTGGTGAGCAGGTTGACGCCCCGGTCGGCCAACGCCCGGGCGAGGCCGGCGTAGTCGGCGGAGGGGATCATCCACCCCCGGTACCAGAGCGGGCCGCGGTCCCGCGGCACCCGCCGAACGGCCTCCGCGGCGTCCCCGGCGAGCAGCGCGTCATGGTCGACGAGGTAGTGATCGCCGCCCAACTCCCGTAGCTTCCGGGCCTCCCAGGCGAAGTGCGGGTCGGGCCGGCGCGGGTTGAGCGGGTCGGCCGGGAAGATGATCGCTGGTTCGGGCATGGGCGCCAGCGTACGGCCGGCGGGAGTTCGCGGTGGGGCCAACGCCCCTTCTCCGCGGGGACGGTGCGGCATGTGCGCCGTCCCACCGGCCTGCTCGCCCCGGTCGCCGCCCCGGTCGCTAATCCGCTCGACGGTCCCGGTCGTCGCTGCGAGAGTGATCCGATGCGAAATCTGCTGCAGCGTGTGAGGCGCACCCCCAGGCAGGCGGCCCGGACGGTGGTGCTGGACGAGAACGGCTCCGTCTTCCTGCTCCGCTCGGACAACAACAAGGTCGGCGTGCACTGGACGATGCCCGGAGGCGGTATCGAACCCGGCGAGACGCCGCTGGCGGGCGCCCGTCGCGAGCTCTGGGAGGAGACCGGCTGGACCGACCTCGAACCCGGCCCGCTGCTCTGCACCTGGGAGCACGACTTCACCTGGCACGGCACGCCCGTCCGCCAGCACGAGCACATCTACCTGACCAGCGGGCCGCACCGGGGCCCGGTCGGCGACGTCAGCGAGGTGCACGCCATCGACCGGATCCTGGACTGGCGCTGGTGGACCCCGGACGACCTGGTCGCCGAGGACGCCGATGCCCTCTGGCCGCCGAGCCTCCCGGAGCTGCTGGCCGACGTCCGGGACGCCTGGCTCGCCGACCGGCGCGAACCGGTTCCCGTCCACCTCGGCTACATCCCGAACGCCCCGACCCCGGCCCGCTGACCGCCGGAGCCATGGTAGCCACCGAGCCGCAGGAACCACCCGGAGCTGTCGGCGGCGGCCACCTCCCCGGCCCCGGGTGTGCCCGGCCGGTCCGCTCCTAGAGCGCGGGCCGCCCGCCGCGGCGACCGGCGCGCCCGGCCGGGCCGGCCTGCCAGCCGTGCAGGTCCAGTTCCCGGTCGTGCAGCGCACCGGGGTTGATCAGCACCGACAGCTGGGTGTCGGCGAGGCGGTCGAAGCCGAGCCCGGTGGCGTGCAGCAGGTGTTCGGTCGGCACCGAGACGGCGATGGCGGGCCGCCACGCGGGCAGCACCACCAGGACGGTGCCGCGGCCGATCCGTATCAGCTCGGCCGTCACCCGGACCGGCTCCCGCTCCTCCGGTCGGCCGACGGCCTCGGGGAGGTTCGGGGTACCGCCGATCAGGATGCCGAGCGGCGTCTCGGCGCCGGCGTCGGCTCCACCCCCGAGGGCCGCAGCCCCGTCGCCCCCACCCGCGGGGGACGCACCGCCGCGGGTTTCGGTCACGGGCGCGGGTGCGCCGGCCGCGACGGACGGCGGTACCGCAGCGTCCGCCCTCCAGGTCTGCTCCGAGACCTGTTCCGCGGCCGCCACTTCGGGGTGCATGCGGCGCAGCCGCCGGGACGGCGAGGGGCGCTTGGAACGGACGATCCGCAGCTCCTCCTGCGCGGCCCGCAGCACGGGGACCGCCGGTGCGCCCGCCGATGCCGCCGGAGGTTGAAGTCGTATGAACCCACCGGGTCCGGAGTCGGAACCGGGCGAAGCCTCCGCGCCCGCACTTTCGGACAGCGAGTGGACCTCCGCCACCGGCCTCCGGCACACGGCGGCGAGCTCGACGGGGGACCGTCCCTCCCCGTACGCCGTCCGCAGCCGCTCGGCCAGACCGGCTCGGATCACGGCGGTCGTCTGCTCGCCAGCATCACCACCGTGGCCGCCCGCCGCAGCACCGGCACCGCCGACCCCGGCCCCGGCACCGCCGACCCCGGCACCGTCGGCCCCCTCCTCGCTCGCTCCGCCGCGCGGTCGCGGAACGGAGCCGTCGCGGGAGGCGCCGGCCGCCCCGGAGTCCGTCGCCGCCGCGATCGAGCAGAGCACGACGGGCGCCGCGGACGTGGCGGTGCCGCCCTCCGCGCGCGACGGAAGGCCGGGGGAGGAGGGACCGGCTGACGGCAGGTCGGAGGCGGTCGCGGTCTGGTCGAGCGTGGTCATCGGCACGAGCCCTTCGGGGTACGGTCCCGACGATCCTCCCGCACCCCGCGATCAGCTCCAAGCGGCTTTCCGACGGGCGGACGCGCCGCGACCGTTCTGCCCCACTTCACGCCGAACCGGCCCCACTTCACGCCGAACCGGCCCCGCGCAACGCCGAACCGGCCCCGCGCAACACCGGACCCGGCCCGCGCACCGCGGAACCGACCCGACGTAACGTCGAACCCGCGCCGTCGCGTTGGTCGGTCCGCCGCCGTTCGAGGCTCAGGAGCCCGGTGCCACGAAGCCCTTCAGCTCGGCCAGGACCGTGTTGGCCGCGCTGACACCGAGTCCGAGGAACCAGGTCTCGTCCGAAACCGGCCGGGCCTGACCGGACTTGACCGCACCGAGCGTCTTCCAGAGCGGACCGCCGAGCACCGCGTCCTGGTTGGTCGAACTGGGCGTGCCGTAGACGCCGTAGAAGACCCAGTCGGCGTCGGCCTTGTCGATCTGCTCGGGGCTGATCTCGACCGCCAGCTCCTTGACCTGCTCGATCTCGGGCTGCGGCAGCTGCGCGTCGGTGAGGATGGTGCCGATGAAGGAGAGTTCGGCGTAGAGGCGGGTCTTGCCGGGCATGAACCGCAGCGGCGTGACGGTGGGCCGCTTGTCGCCCAGCGCGGCGCCGATCGCCGCGGCCGCCGCCTGGTAGGCGTCGAGCTGCGCCTTGGCCTCCGCCTCCAGGCCGAACGGGCTGGCGTTGAGCTGGAAGTTCTGCTTCCAGGGGTAGCCCGGGCGCAGCGAGAAGACGGTCGGCGCGATCTTGGAGAGCTGCGCGTACTGCTCCTGGGCACGCAGCTGGCTGCCGAGGATCAGATCGGGCTTCAGGGCGGCGATGGCCTCCAGGTTGAGGCTGTTGATGGTGCCGACGTCGGCCGGGTTGCCGGCCCTGTCCTTGAGGTACGAGGGCATGGCCTTGGAACCGTCGGTGTGGACGACGCCGACCGGCTGGATGCCGAGCGAGACGACGTTGTCGAGCTCGCCGGTGTCGAGCACCACGACCCGGACCGGCTTGGCGGGGATGACCGTCTCGCCCATGGCGTGCTTGACGGTGCGCGGGTAGACACCGGGGGCGGCGTCGGTCCCGAAGCCCTTCATCTTCTCGATCACGGTGGCGTAGTCGTCGCCGCCCTGGTTGACCGACTTCTGGTCGGGCGAGGAGCCGCCCGGGGCCTTGGCCGGTCCGGCGGCGGCTCCGCCGGAGTCCCCGGAGCTGCCGCAGGCCGTGAGCAGCCCGCCCAGGCCCAGGACCGCGCCACCGGCGAGCCCGGCGGTGAGGAGCCTGCGGCGAGAGGGGGCGGGGCCGGCGACGGTCCGGTCGAGGGGGTGGGGGGCCACGCGGCGCTCCTTCTCGATCGATCGAAGTTAGGTGAGGCAAACCTAGCTGAAGCCGTGCGGGCGATCGCGTGCGGGCGGTCCCGCCTGCCGCGCGGAAGAGAGGGGCCGCCGTCGAAAGCGACCGCACGCCGAAAGCGACGTCACGTCGAAATCGACCTGACGTCGAAAGTGACCTGACGTCACCCAGGAGCGCCGTTATCCTCGACCGCATGAAGCGCTTCGCAGGTCTCGACTGGTGGCCGTCCTAGGACGGCCACCAGCCACGCCTGACCAGGGCCGTCCGGATGGACGGCCCTGCTGCGTTTTCCGACGGACACGGGCCCGAGCCCCGGACGGCCACACCACCACTCGCCGTACCGAGGAGACCCCATGACCGTCACCGCCCTCACCGCCGCCGCCACCCCGACCGCGCCCACGCCCTCCACCGACCTGGACGAGCGGATCCGCCGCAACCCCGGCGCCCACCGCGTCCTGACCGGTGACCGCCCCACCGGACCGCTCCACCTCGGCCACTACTTCGGCAGCCTGCAGAACCGGGTCCGGCTGCAGCGCCTCGGCGTCGAGCTGTTCATCGTCATCCCCGACTACCAGGTCATCACCGACCGGGACGTCGCCGACCACCTCGCCGAGCACACCGAGAACCTCGTCCTCGACTACCTCGCCGTCGGCATCGACCCCGACCGGGCGACGGTCTTCACCCACAGCGCCGTCCCGGCCCTCAACCAACTGCTGCTGCCCTTCCTCAGCCTGGTCAGCGTCGCCGAGCTGAACCGCAACCCCACGGTCAAGGACGAGATCGCCCACTCCCGTCAGTCGTCGGTGAGCGGGCTGATGCTCACCTACCCCGTCCACCAGGCCGCCGACATCCTCTTCTGCAAGGCGAACGTGGTCCCGGTCGGCCAGGACCAGCTGCCCCACCTCGAAGTCACCCGCACCGTCGCCCGCCGCTTCAACGAGCGTTACCCGCACCCGGACGGCGCCGCCGTCTTCCCCCGCCCCGAGGCCCTGCTCTCCGCGGCGCCGCTGCTGCTCGGCACCGACGGCGGCAAGATGAGCAAGAGCCGCGGCAACGCCATCGCGCTCTCCGCGGACGAGGACACCACCGCCCGCCTCATCAAGGGCGCCAAGACCGACACCGAGCGCCGGATCGGCTACGACCCGGCGAACCGCCCCGAGGTCTCCAGCCTCGTCCTGCTCGCCGCCCTCAGCCAGGGCCGCGCACCCGAGGCCGTCGCCGAGGAGATCGGTGACGGCGGCAGCGCCGCGCTCAAGCGCACGGTGACCGAGGCCGTCAACGAACACCTCCGCCCGATCCGCGCCCGCCGCGCCGAACTCGCCGCCGACCGCGGTCACGTCCGGCAGATCCTGCGCGCCGGCGCCGCGCGGGCCAACGCCGTCGCCGACGCCACGCTGGACGAGGTCAGGGCGGTGATGGGATCAGCCTGAGGTCCACTGGGCATACCTTCTCTGGCCGGACCCACCGATCTCCGGCCGGACTCACCGAACCCGCCGGGCCGATCGAACGCTCCGCCCTCGCTCCGCCCTCGCCACCCCTCCACCGCTGCCGGCCCCGCCGGTCGGGGCGGCCTCGCCGGTCGTGGCGACCTCGCCACCCGCGGTGCGAGGGGACACGGCATGATCATCCCCGGCAGCACGGTGCCCACCCCGAATGACCTCCTCCCGGAAGGACCCTGGCAATGGATCAGCGCACTCCCGCGCCCGCCCGAGGCCTGACCCGCCCGCCCCGGCTCCTCCCCGGGGACCGCATCGCCGTGGTCGCCCCCAGCAGCCCGATCGACCCCGCTCGGCTCACCGCCGGGTCCGAGATCCTGCGCTCCTGGGGGCTGGAGGTCACGGTCGGCCCGCACGTCCTCGACACCCACCCGGTCCTCGGCCACCTCGCGGGCACCGACGCCGACCGGGCCGCCGACCTCCAGGCCGCCTGGCTCGACCCCACCGTCGACGCCGTCATCTGCGCCCGCGGCGGATACGGCGTGCACCGCATCGTCGAGCTGCTCGACTGGGACGCGATGCGCGCCGTCCCGCCCAAGGTCCTGATCGGCTTCAGCGACGTCAGCTCCCTGCACGAGGCCTTCGCCCAGCGGCTCGGCATCGCCACGCTGTACGGGCCGATGAGCGCGGCCGCCTCCTTCATCGAGGACGGCCCCACCGCCGACCACCTGCGCCGCACCCTCTTCGACCCCGACGCCACCACCGTGCTCACCTCGCCCACCGCCGAGGCCCTCGTCCCCGGCCGGGCCCGCGGCATCACGGCTGGCGGCTGCGTCCACGTCATCACCGCCGAACGCGGAACCCCCGCCGGACGGCCCTCCTTCGCCGGCACCATCCTCGTCCTGGAGGACGTCAACGAGCACCCCTACCAGCTCGACCGCCTCGTCACCCAGCTGCTGCGCTCCGGCGCACTGGACGGCGTCGCCGGCATCGCCCTCGGCTCCTGGGAGGGCTGCGGCCGGCCCGAGCGGGTCAAGGAGGTCATGCTCGACCGGCTCGGTCCGCTCGGCATACCCGTGCTCTGGGAGCTGGGCTTCGGCCACTGCCCCTCCACCCTGACCGTGCCACTCGGCGTCCCCGCCCTCCTCGACGCCGACGCCGGGACCCTCACCCTGGAGACGCCCGCGCTCGCCCCGCGGGACTGACCACCGGCGGGGCCCGGTCAGTAGGGTGCGCCCATGAACGCGGACACCCTCACCGCCCTCGACCTCGTGTCGCTCGCCCTCGGCCTCCTCCGGGGCCGGGGCAGCAGCACCCGCACCATCCTCGGACTTGCCGGCCCGCCGGGGGCCGGCAAGTCCACCCTGGCCAGGCATCTGGTCGCGGAGGTCGAACGCCGCGAAGGCCCCGGCAGCGCCGCGTACCTCCCGCTCGACGGCTTCCACCTCTCCGCCGCCCAGCTCGACCGCCTCGGCCTCGGCCAGCGCAAGGGCGCACCCCCCACCTTCGACGCCCACGGCTACCTCGCCCTGCTGCGCCGGGTCGCGGCGGACCGCTTCCAGGACATCTACGTCCCCGACTTCGACCGCGAGCTCGACGAACCCGTCGCCGCCCGCCACGTCGTCGCCCCGCACGCCCGGCTCGTCATCACCGAGGGCAACTACCTCGCCGCCGCCGAGCACCCTTGGCCCGAGGCCCGCCGACTGCTGCGCGAGCTCTGGTACGTGGACGCCGACGACGCCGTCCGCGAGGAGCGCCTGATCCGCCGCCACCGCGACGGCGGTCGGGACGAGGCCACCGCCCGGCACTGGGTCACCCACAACGACCACCCCAACGGCGAGTACGTGAAGGCGGGCCGCGCACTCTGCACGCGGATCGTCCGGGTCGAGGGTTTGCCTGTCGTCCCGGAAGGGCGTAGTGTTTCCTAGTCGCTCGGCAGGGAGCACCGGACACGCGTCTGCGCGGACGGTCCCGGGGCGGCCAATCCTTGGAAACACCACACTTCCCAGTTCGGGCTGGGTCGCGTCTTGCCTTTTTCGGCTTTTGCGGCTCGGGCCTGTTGTGGCGTGTCGGTTTATATGGGTTGCGGCTGGATTCGCTTTTCGGAGCGGGGTTCGGCTAGAGTTTGAAACGTCGGACGGGGCGTCAAGCCGCAGA
>NZ_JBHXTG010000081.1:25490-41484 GCF_042677465.1 Kitasatospora sp. NPDC127111 | reverse complement strand
TCGAGCCCGGTGGGCGGCGGGGGGGGCGTGCGCCGGGCGGGCCCGGGGGGGCGCGCCGCCCCCCGCCCCGGCGGGGGCCGCGGCGCGCGCCCGGCGCAGTCGCCGCAGCCGTCGGCCGGCCGACGCCGCGGGGAGGGCCCCGCCCCCGACGCCCCGCCGCCGGAGCAGCCCGCGCCGTCCCTGGTGGCCGCCGACGCCGCCCCGCCGGCGGGCCTGCGCAGCCGCCCGGGCCGGCCCTTCCCCGGCGGCCCGGGCCCCGAGCCGGGCAGCGCCGGCGCGCAGGGCGGGGGCAACCTGCTGGACGTGGTCAGGGTGGCCATCGCGATCCTGGACACCGCCGGCCGGGTGGTGCTCTGGAGCCCGGCCGCCGAGGAGCTGCTCGGCTGGCCGAACGAGCTGCTGGTCGGCCGCCGGATCGACGAGCTGATCCCGGACCAGGAGCAGGTCACCCGGATCCGCGCGGCGATCCAGGACACCCTGCGGCACGGCCGCTGGGCCGGCCCCGCCGAGCTGCGCGACCGGGACGGCGTCGCGGTCGCCGTGGACGCCCGGATCTCCCTGCTCGTGGACGGCGACGGCACCCCGTTCCTGCAGGTCAACCTGGCCGAGGCGGCCGCCCTCCGGGCCGTCGAGCGGGACCTCGCCGTCCGTGACGCGCTGTTCGAGCAGTCTCCGCTGGGGATCGCCGTCCTCGACACCGACCTGCGGTACACGGCGGTGAACCGGACCCTCGCCGAGATGAACGGCATGGCCACCGAGGACCACGTGGGCCGCACCACCGGCGAGACCCTGCCCGAGCGGGCCGCCGACGAGATCACCGCGATCCAGCGCCAGGTGCTGGCCACCGGCGAGCCGGTCATCGACGTCACCCTCGCCTCGCCCGTCACCGCCCGCTCCGGCTACCGCTCGATCTCGTACAGCAGGATGACCGACCGGGCCGGCCGGGTGCTCGGCATCTCCGGCACCGTGATGGACGTGACCGAGCGCTACCGGGCGGTGGCCAAGGTCGAGCACGCCCGGCGCCGGCTCTCGCTGCTCAACGAGTTCGGCTCCCGGGTCGGCGACCTGCTGGACGCCTCCCGGATCGCCCAGGAGCTGGCCGGCGCCGTCGTGCCCCGGCTCACCGACCACTCCGCCGTCATCCTGCTGCAGGCCGTCGCGCACGGCGACGACCTGCCCCGGCACGGCCACGACCGCCGCACCTCGCTGCTCCAACTCGGCACCGCCTCCGTCCAGGACGGCCCCGAGGTGGAGGTGATGCTGCGCCGCGGCGCCCGGATCACCTTCGCGGAGGACTCCGCCTGCGGCCGGGTGCTGCGCACCGGCGTCCCGGAGCTGCTCTCCGGGGCCGACCAGCTGAGCGACGTCACGTACCCCGGCGACCCGAAGATGCAGGCCGCCCACGACCTGGGCGTGCACTCGATGCTGGTGGTGCCGCTGCGCGCCCGCGGCATCGTGATCGGCCTGCTGCTGGTCAGCCGGGCCGGGTACCGCGAGGGCTTCGACCGGGACGACCTGGCCTTCACCGTCGAGCTGGCCGACCGGGCCGGCAGCTCGCTGGACAACGCCCGGCTCTACGCCCGCGAGCGCACCGCCGCGCTCACCCTGCAGCGCACCCTGCTCCCGCAGCAGGTCCCGCAGCCCACGGGCGTCGAGGTCGCCTACCGCTACGTGCCCGGCAGCAGCGGCACCGAGGTCGGCGGCGACTGGTTCGACGTCATCCCGCTGCCCGGCGACCGCACCGCGCTGGTGGTCGGCGACGTGATGGGCCACGGGCTGCGGGCCGCCGCCACGATGGGCCGGCTGCGCACCGCCGTCCGCGTCCTGGCCGCCCTCGACCTGCCGCCGGACGTGCTGCTGCGGCACGTCCACGAGCTGGCCGACGACCTCGCCCAGGGGCCGGACGAGGCGCTGCTGGCCACCTGCGTCTACGCGGTGTTCGACCCGGCGACCGCGAAGCTGACCGTCGCCAAGGCCGGCCACATCCCGCCGGTGCTGGTGGTGCCGGCCGAGGAGGCCGAGGAGCCGACCCGGACCGGCGGCCCGCTGCCCGGCGGCACCGGGCGGATCCTCGACCTGCCGTCCGGCGCCCCGCTCGGCGTCGGCGGCGTCCCGTTCGAGGCGGTCGAGCTGAAGATCCCCGAGGGCAGCCTGCTCGCGCTCTGCACCGACGGCCTGGTGGAGTCCCGGGACAAGGACCTCGACGTCGGCCTCGGCCGGCTGATCACCGTCCTCCAGCAGCCGTACGCGTCCATCCAGGCGGCCTGCGAGGCCGTGCTCGACACCATGGAGCAGGGGCGCGAACCGGACGACGTCGCGCTGCTGCTGGCCCGGCTGGGCCACGGCCAGGCGGGCACCCCGACGGCCGGCTGGACGCTGCCCGCCGAGCCGACCGCCGTCTCCCGGGCCCGCCGGCTGGTCCGGGGCACGCTCACCGAGTGGAGCGTCGAGGAGCTGACCGACACCGCGGAGCTGCTGGTCAGCGAGCTGGTCACCAACTCGGTCCGGTATGCGAGCGCACCCATCGGCGTACGGTTGACGCTGGGCGAGACGCTGCTGGTGGAGATCTCCGACCCGCTGCCCGACCCGCCCCGCGAGCGCCACGCGGCCGAGGCCGACGAGGGCGGGCGGGGGCTGGAACTCGTCCGTCGGCTGGCGCTCCGCTGGGGCGCCCGGGCCGAGGGCATGGGCAAGGTCGTCTGGTTCGAGCAGGCCCTGCCGGGTAATGAGCCCGAGGAGCCGGACGTCGAGTAGGACGCGAGTAGAACGGGGCTGCATATGCCATCGGGAGGCCGGGGGGAGCGCGCACTCCGGCAGGGGGCGCGAGCGTGGCATTGTGGTTGCGCGGGCGATAGGACAAAAACCTTCGCCCGATCTGATGTTGTGATGTTGAGGGCGTGTGAACGTACCCCTCGATGATGAATACTCGGTCTTCTCGACATCCGGACGGTCGCGGGTTTGGAGGGGTCGGTCCGTTGAACAGCACCCCGGCGCGTAACGCGCCGAGCAGCAGCGGTCATGCCGCTGTGCCCGGGCAGGCCGGGTCGCCACACCTGCCCGTCCCCCCGGGCGCGCAGGCCGCGCCGCCCACCCGCGGCCGCGACCCCCACCCGGTGGTCGGCACCGACCAGTGGGGCGCCGGGGACCCGGGCTCGATCTACGACTACATCCGGGTCGCCACCTTCGCGATCGGCCCCGACGGCCGGATCAGCCAGTGGAGCGAGCGCGCCGCCGAGTTCTTCGGGGTGCCCGCCGCCGAGGCGGTCGGCTCCGACCCGATCACCACCTTCGTGCCGCGCGAACTCTGGCAGCGCGGCCGCGCCCGGCTGGAACGCACCCTGGCCGGCGAGGAGTGGGTCGGCACCACGCCCTACCGCGACGCCACCGGCGGCGAGGGCCTCGCCGAGCTCTACCTGATGCCCGACAGCGCCCTGCCCACCGCGGGCGCCACCTGCCTCGCCGTCGACCTCGGCCGGCTGCGCCGGATCGAGACCGACCTCGCCGCCTCCGAGGCCGTCTTCGGCCAGACCCCCACCGGCTTCGTCCTCTTCGACGACCGGCTCCGGCTGCAGCGCGTCAACGACGCCTTCGCGTCCGGCATGGGCCTGGCCCCCACCGACCTGGAGGGCCTCACCGCGCACGACCTCTTCCCGCCCTCCGAGGCGGACCGGCTCACCGCCGCCCTGCGCAAGGTCCTCGCCACCGGTGAGCCCGTCTTCGACCTGCGCTTCCACTCCGCCGTCCCGACCCGCGAGGGCAACCGGCTCTGGGCCGTCTCGCTGTACCGGCTGAACGGCTCGGCCGGCCAGCCGGTGGGCGTCGCCGGCCAGGTCTCCGACGTCACCAGCCGGCACGTCGCCGAGCGCGAGGCCGACGGCGTCCGCCGCAACCTCGCCCTGCTCAACGAGGCCAGCGCGCACATCGGCTCCACCCTCGACCTGGAGACCACCGCCAAGGAGCTGCTGGACGTCGTCGTCCCGCCGTTCTGCGACCTCGCCACCGTCGACCTCTACACCGCGCTGCTCTCCGGCGAGACCGTCCCCAGCGCCGGCCGCTACGGCGACGGCGTGCTCACCGACGGCAGCGGCGAACTGCGCCGGGTCGCCGTCTCCAGCGTGGTCGGCGGCGCCTCCTCGGTGCTCGGCTCCGTCACCGGCCTGCCGATCGCCGAGGCCGGCGGCACCCTCTGCTACCCGCGCCGCTCCCCGCACGCCCGGGCGCTGCGCACCGGCCGCAGCGTCGTTCCCGAGCCCGGCCCCGACCCGCTGCTGCGCTCCACCCTGATCGTCCCGCTGGTCGCCCGCGACCAGGTGCTCGGCCTGGTCCAGCTCTCCCGGGCGATCGGCAGCGAGCCCTTCGACGCCCGCGACGTCGCCATCGCCGAGGAGCTGGTCGCCCGGGCCGCGGTCTGCATCGACAACGCCCGGCTCTACCGGCGCGAGCACGAGCGGGCCCTGATCCTCCAGCGCAGCCTGCTGCCCCCGGGCAACCCGGCCGCCAGCGGACTGGAGATCGCCTGCCGCTACCTGCCCAGCAACAACAACACCGAGGTCGGCGGCGACTGGTTCGACGTCATCCCGCTGCCCGGCAACCGCACCGCCCTGGTCATCGGCGACGTGATGGGCCGCGGCCTGCGCGCCGCCGTCGCGATGGGGCAGCTGCGCACCGCCGTCCGCACCCTGGCGATGCTCGACCTCGACCCCGCCGAGGTGCTCACCGCCCTCGACGAGATCGCCCGCGGCCTCGGCGACGACACCGCGCCGGCGGGCGCGCCCACGCCGTACGGCCGGCTCACCTCGACCGCCGACGAGGAGGCCCGCGAGGTCTACCTCGCCACCTGCGTCTACGCGGTGTACGACGCCGTCACCCGCCGCTGCGTCTTCGCCAACGCCGGCCACCTGCCGCCGGTGCTGCTCAGCCCCGGCGAGGGCGCCCGGATGCTCGACGTGCCGCCCGGCCTGCCGCTCGGCGTCGGCGGCGAGCCCTTCGAGGAGGTCGAGCTCACGCTGCCGGACGGCGCCGTGCTCGGCCTCTACACCGACGGCCTGGTGGAGAGCCGCAAGCACCAGCTGGACGAGGGCCTGCGGGCCTTCCGCACCGCGCTCTCGGCCGACGGCAAGGGCCTGGAGGAGCTCTGCGACCACGTCCTCGGTGAGCTGAACCCGCACCACGGCGAGGACGACATCGCCCTGCTGATGGCCAAGGTGCACGCCTTCCCCGAGGACGCGGTCGGCAACTGGTTCCTGCCGCCCGAGCCCACCTCGGTGGCCAAGGCCCGCGAGCTGGCCTGCAGCTGGCTGCTGGCCCGCGGCCTCGACGAGCTGGTCGACACCACCGAGCTGCTGGTCAGCGAGCTGGTGACGAACGCGCTCCGGCACGGCCGCGGCGAGATCCGGCTCCGGCTGCTGCGCGACCGGAGCATCGTCTGCGAGGTCTGGGACGACGGCTACGCCCAGCCGCGCCAGCGGCGCGCCCAGGAGACCGACGAGGGCGGGCGCGGGCTCCAGCTGGTCAGCCTGCTGGCCGAGCGCTGGGGCAGCCGGCGCACGCCCAAGGGCAAGATCGTCTGGTTCGAGCTGGCGCTGTAGCGCAGGCCTCGTCTCTCGGCCCGGGTCGGGAGCGGCCCGGAGGCGAGCGGGCGAGTCCCCCGCCCCGCGCCGGAGGGGCGCGCCGGTGCCGAGAGGGAGAAGCGGCGGGCGAGGGACGAGCGCCGGAGCGCCGACCGTCGGTGCCGGGTCAGGAGTGCCCCGGAGGCGAGCAGACGAGGAGCCCCCCTCGGCCGACCGGGTGCAGTCGCCCGGCGGCCGCCGTGTCGCCGGGCCGTGCTCCGGCCGGGCGGCGTTGCATGGCCGCCATGCGCGTCCGCCAGCTCACCGCCGCAGCCGCCGCCGTGCTGCTGCTCGCCACCGGGGCCCTGGCCGGCTGCTCCGGCGCCCCGGCCCCGGCCCGCACCCCGGCGCCCGTCCCCTCCTCCGCCCCGCCCGCCGCCGTCACCGGCGACGTCCGCCCGTACGACCGGGACGAGCTCCGGGACGGCGGCACGCTGCGCTGGGCGCTGGACGCCGTCCCCGCCACGCTGAACGTCTACCAGCCCGCGGCGACGGCCGACTCGGCGCTGCTCGCGCACGCCCTCTACCCCGCGCTGTTCCGGCCCGACCGGCACGGCCGCCCGGTGGCCGACCCGGACTACCTGGAGTCCGCCGAGTCCACCCCGCCCGGGCAGCAGCCGCAGGTGCTCACCTACCGGCTCAACCCGCACGCGGTCTGGAGCGACGGCACCCCGCTCTCGGTGGCCGACTTCACCGCCCAGCGGGCCGCGCTCTCCGGCCTCGACCCCGCCTACGCCGGCACCCGCCCGGCCGGGTACGACGCGATCGACTCGATCACCCAGGGCGCGGACCGGTCCGAGATCAAGGTCGTCCTCCGGCGCCCGTACGCCGGGTGGCGCGGCCTGTTCGCCCCGCTCTACCCGGCCGCCGAGACCGCGAGCCCGGCCGCCTTCAACCGCCCGCTGACGGGCGACGGCCACCCGACCGCGGGGCCCTTCACGGTGGCCGGGTACGACGCGGTCGGCGGGCGGGTCACCCTGGCGCGCAATCCGCTCTGGTGGGGCGAGGCTCCGAAGGCCGACCGCATCGACTTCCTGGCCACCGCGGCCGAACGGCGGTTGGACGCGCTCGACCAGGACCGGCTCGACATCGCCCCGCTCACCGCGGCCGTCGACCGGGCGCAGGCGGCCCCCGGCAGCTCGGCCGACCTCGCCCAGGCCGCCGCCCAGGCGCTCCGGCGGGCCGAGGCCCTGCCCGGCATCACCGTGCACCGGGCGTCCGCCGCCTCGCTCACCCAGCTCACCCTGAACGCGACCCGGGCGCCGCTCACCGACCCGGCCGTCCGGCAGGCCCTCGCCCGGGCCGTCGACCGGCAGCGGATCGCCGACGCCGCCCTCACCCCGCTCGGCCTGCCCGCCGCCCCGCTCGGCAGCCACCTGCTGGCCGGCGACCAGGAGGGCTACCAGGACAACAGCGGCGCGATCGGCGCCGTGGACCCCGGCCGGCTGCTGGACCGGGCCGGCTGGAAGCGCCCGTCCGGTGGCGGCACCCGGACCCGGGGCGGCAAGGAGCTCGCGCTCACCCTGGTGATCCCCGCCGACTCCGCCCTGGCCCGGCGCACCGCGGACGCCCTGACCGCCGGCCTGGCCGCGGCCGGCATCGCCCTGCACCCGCTGGCGGTGCCCGCCGAGGCCTTCCTCCGCGACCACCTCACCACCGGCGACTTCGACCTCGCCCTCTTCTCCTGGCCGGCCGGCCCCGACCCGGCGGCCGACCAGCGCCCCGTCTACGCCAAGCCCCGCCCGGGCCCGGACGGCGCCCTGGAGACCGGCACCAACTACGGCCGGGCGGGGACGGAGGAGATCGACCGCCTCTTCGACCGCGCCGCCGCCGAACTCGACCCCGCCGCCCACCTCGCCCTGCTCCAGGAGGCCGACACCCGGATCTGGCAGCTCGCCCACTCGGTGCCGCTGTTCCAACGCCCCGATCTGGTCGCCGTCCGCGACGGCGTCGCCGCCGCGGGCGCCTGGGGCTTCAGCTGGCCCCGCTTCCAGGACGTGGGCCTGCTCGACGGCCGGCCGGAGTGATCCGGGAGGCGTCCGCCGGGTGAAGACCCGGTGGCGCACCTGTGATCTTGATCCCGCCCGACCTGCTCGTTTCGGCCCACCTGGGCGGTTCCCCGTACGATAGGAGGAAGCCGTGGCATGTCCTGCCCGGCGGGTGGACCGGTAGTAGCAGGCGGAACGGGCGGCGGCGATCAACAGGGATCGCCGGTCGGCGTCTCGCGGCCGGGCGCCGTAACCCACGATTCCGGGAGAATCCGCTAGGCATGCCCACGCGCAACGACATCCGTAACGTCGCCATCGTCGCCCACGTCGACCACGGCAAGACCACCCTGGTCGACGCCATGCTGAAGCAGGCCGGCGCCTTCGCCGCCCACCAGCAGCTGGACGACCGGATGATGGACTCGAACGACCTCGAGCGCGAGAAGGGCATCACCATTCTCGCGAAGAACACCGCGGTCAAGTACCACCCCAAGGACGGCGGCGCGCCGATCACCATCAACATCATCGACACCCCGGGCCACGCCGACTTCGGTGGCGAGGTCGAGCGCGGTCTGTCGATGGTGGACGCGGTCGTCCTGCTGGTCGACGCCTCCGAGGGCCCGCTGCCGCAGACCCGCTTCGTGCTCCGCAAGGCGCTCACCGCGCGGCTGCCCGTCATCCTCTGCATCAACAAGACGGACCGCCCGGACGCCCGGATCGACGAGGTCATCAACGAGACCTACGACCTGTTCCTGGACCTGGACGCGGACGAGGACCAGATCGAGTTCCCGATCGTCTACGCCTGCGCCCGTGACGGCGTCGCCTCGCTGACCAAGCCGGAGAACGGCACCGTCCCCGCGGACAGCGACAACCTGGAGCCGTTCTTCTCCACCATCCTGGAGCACGTCCCGGCCCCGACCTACGACGAGGACGCGCCGCTCCAGGCCCACGTCACCAACCTGGACGCCGACAACTTCCTCGGCCGCATCGCGCTGCTCCGCGTCGAGCAGGGCGAGCTGCGCAAGGGCCAGACCGTGGCCTGGATCAAGCGCGACGGCACCATCTCCAACGTCCGCATCTCCGAGCTGCTGATGACCGAGGCGCTCACCCGCAAGCCGGCCGAGGTGGCGGGCCCGGGTGACATCTGCGCCGTCGCCGGCATCTCCGAGATCATGATCGGTGAGACCCTGGCCGACCCGGAGAACCCGATCGCGCTGCCGCTGATCACGGTGGACGAGCCGGCCATCTCGATGACCATCGGCACCAACACCTCGCCGCTGGTCGGCCGGGGCGGCAGCGGCAAGGGCGCGGACGCCAAGTCCGGCGCCCGCGTGGACCGGAAGGTCACCGCCCGCCAGGTGAAGGACCGCCTGGACCGCGAGCTGATCGGTAACGTCTCGCTGCGCGTCCTGGACACCGAGCGCCCGGACGCCTGGGAGGTGCAGGGCCGCGGTGAGCTGGCGCTGGCCATCCTGATCGAGACCATGCGCCGCGAGGGCTTCGAGCTGACCGTCGGCAAGCCGCAGGTGGTCACCAAGGAGGTCAACGGCAAGGTCCACGAGCCGGTCGAGCGCCTCACCGTCGACGTCCCCGAGGAGCACATGGGCGCGGTCACGCAGCTCATGGGCGTCCGCAAGGGCCGGATGGACAACATGTCCAACCACGGCTCGGGCTGGGTCCGGATGGAGTTCGTCGTCCCGTCCCGCGGCCTGATCGGCTTCCGCACCGAGTTCCTCACCAACACCCGCGGCACCGGCATCGCGCACTCGATCCACGAGGGCCACGAGCCGTGGTTCGGCACCCTGACCACCCGCAACAACGGTTCGCTGGTCGCCGACCGGGCCGGTGTCGTCACCGCCTTCGCGATGACCAACCTGCAGGAGCGCGGCGTGCTCTTCTGCGAGCCGGGCACCGAGGTGTACGAGGGCATGATCGTCGGCGAGAACTCGCGCTCCGACGACATGGACGTGAACATCACCAAGGAGAAGAAGCTCACCAACATGCGGTCCTCGACCGCCGACGTGGCCGAGTCGATCGTCCCGCCGCGCAAGCTCTCGCTGGAGCAGTCGCTGGAGTTCTGCCGCGAGGACGAGTGCATCGAGGTGACCCCGGAGACGGTTCGCATCCGTAAGGTCGTGCTGGACCAGAAGGACCGTGGCCGTACCGCCTCGCGTGCCAAGAAGGCGTGATGCCTTCCGCTGAGGCCTAGGCCGAATCGATGGCCCCCCTTTCCTAACGGAGAGGGGGGCCTTCGTTTTAACTACTCCAAGTTGTCGACGCGCGTATAAACGGAATAGCGCTTATCGCGGGTGGGTGTCCGCTGAGCGAACGTCACTGTCCGTCATTCATGACAACTGTCCGTTTAATGCCTGTCTGAGTATGTCTCATATGTCCGATTTTCGAAACTTACCGACCGTTCATGTGACCTAATTGAGATCGGCATTGGTCACTTTCGTGTCCGTGCGTGACACATAGTTGGTGCAGTCAGGCTCGGGTCAAGGGTTAACGCGCAGGGGTGCGCGCCGAAACCACGAGCGCGGACGGCACAACGGAAGCGGCGTCAGCCGCCCGTGGTGCTCTCCTCGTTGGAAAGTCGATTTCAGGAGGCATCCCCCATGCGCGGTGCAACCCAGACCAAGTGGCTTGTCGCGGCGACCGCGATCGCCCTCGCTGCGACCGCTTGCAGCACCAGCTCCAAGAGCAGCGACAGCAAGAGCGTGTCGGGCGGCACCATCGCCGTCCAGCTGGGCGAGCCGCAGCACGGTCTGGTTCCGCAGAACACCGCGGAGTCCGAGGGCAGCGAGGTCGTGGGCGCGGTCTTCGCCGGCCTGGTCGACTACGACCGCAAGACCAACGCTCCGAAGCTGCGCATCGCCGAGTCGATCGAGTCCCCCGACAGCAAGGTCTGGACGATCAAGCTGAAGGACGGCTACACCTTCCACAACGGCGAGAAGGTCACCGCCAAGTCCTTCGTGGACGCGTGGAACTGGGGCGCCAACCAGGAGAACGCCGCCGAGGGCCTCCCCTTCTACTCCAAGATCGAGGGCTCCGAGGAGCTGGCTCCGGGCAAGGGCAAGACCCCGACCGCCAAGGAGCTCAAGGGCCTGAAGGTCGTCGACGACAAGACCTTCACCGTCACCCTCTCGGCGCCGTTCTCGCAGTTCAAGACCATGCTCGGGTACAACCCGTTCTACCCGCTGCCGCAGGCGTTCTTCGCCGACCCGAAGGCCTTCGGCGAGAAGCCGATCGGCAACGGCCCGTTCGAGATGGACGGCGCCTGGGAGCACAACAAGCAGATCAAGGTCAAGCGCTACGAGAACTTCCCGGCCTCGGACGGCAAGGCGAAGCTCGACGGCGTGACCTTCAAGGTCTACGACAACCTGGACACCGCGTACAACGACCTGCGCGCCGACAACATCCAGGCCACGGACAAGCTGCCGATCTCGGCCCTGTCGACCGTCAAGAACGAGTTCGGCGACCGCTACATCTACAAGCCGGAGTCCGGCGTCGGCTACATCGGCTTCCCGATCTCGACCAACCCGGCGTTCGCCAAGGCGGAGATCCGCAAGGCGATCTCGATGGCGATCGACCGCGAGGCGATCACCAAGACCATCTTCTCGGGCACCCGCGTCCCGGCCGACGACTTCGTCAACCCGCTCATCCCGGGCTACCGCAAGGGCGCCATGGGTGACGCGGCCAAGTACGACCCGGCCAAGGCCAAGGAGCTCTTCACCCAGGCCGGCGGTCTGCCGGGCAACACCCTGGAGCTCGGCTACAACGCCGACGGTGGCCACAAGGAGTGGATCGAGGCCGTCGGCAACCAGCTGAAGAAGAACCTGGGCATCGAGGTCACCTTCAAGCCGTTCGAGAAGTTCGGCAAGATCCTGGACGCGCTCGGCGCCAACCAGTACCAGGGTGCCTTCCGCATGGCGTGGTCGATGGACTACCCGTCGATCGAGGACTACCTGCGCCCGATCTTCTCCAAGATCGCGATCGACAACGGCTCGAACTACGGCGGTTACGTCAACGACAAGTTCGAGACGCTGCTGGACCAGGCCGACCAGGCCAAGACGGACGACGAGGCCATCAAGCTGTACCAGCAGGCCGACGACATCCTGGTCCAGGACCTGCCGTACATCCCGGTGTACACCTACATGTCCTCCGCGGCGTACAGCAAGAAGATCAAGAACTTCGACACCGACGCCCAGGGTCGCATGAACCTGGCCGAGGTCGAGCTGGCCGGCTGATCCGGTAGTCAGACGATCGGGGGCGGGCGGACCGGACTACAGTCCGAGTCCTCCCGCCTCCCTTCCTTGTCCGAAAGTATGGAGGTCTGATGGGCCGCTATGTCATCCGCCGACTGATACAGGCAATCCCTGTCCTGCTCGGTGCGACGCTGCTGATCTACGCGTTGGTCCACTACCTGCCGGGTGACCCGGTTCAGGCACTGGCCGGCGAGAAGCGAGCCGACCCGATCGTGGCGGAGATGATCCGCCAGAAGTACCACCTGAACGACCCGTTCCTGGTCCAGTACTGGAACTACATCTCGGGGGTCTTCCAGGGGAACCTCGGTGAGAGCCTGACCGGTCGCTCGGTGACCGACATGATCAGTGAGGCGTTCCCGTACACCGTCAACCTCGCCCTGGTCGCCTTCATCATCGAAGCGGTCATGGGCGTGCTCGCGGGTGTCATGGCGGCCCTGCGCAAGGGCAAGTTCATCGACCAGCTGGTCCTCATCAGCACGCTGTTCGTGATCTCGATCCCGGTCTTCGTCACCGGCTTCATCCTCCAGCTGCTGCTGGGCGTGAAGCTGAAGAACGACTACGGCATCGACTTCTTCCCGGTCTCCTTCAACGAGGACGACGGACTGCGGGCCTACCTGCTGCCGGCCTTCGTGCTGGCGTCCACCTCGCTGGCGTACGTCGCCCGGCTGACCCGCACCAGCCTGATGGAGACCATGCGCGCGGACTACGTCCGCACCGCGGTCGCCAAGGGCCTGAAGCGCCGTCGGGTGATCGGCCGTCACGCC
Organism: Kitasatospora sp. NPDC127111; assembly: GCF_042677465.1. NCBI lineage: Bacteria > Bacillati > Actinomycetota > Actinomycetes > Kitasatosporales > Streptomycetaceae > Kitasatospora > Kitasatospora sp. NPDC127111. The sequence goes on along the minus strand of NZ_JBHXTG010000081.1, from coordinate 28,861 downwards.
CTGCGCAACGCGCTGATCCCGATCGTCACCTTCCTCGGTGCCGACCTGGGCGGCCTGATGGGCGGCGCGGTCATCACCGAGAAGATCTTCAACATCCACGGCATCGGCGGCCTGCTCGCCCAGTCCGTGTACCAGAAGCAGGGCACGGTGATCGTCGGCATGGTCACCCTGCTGGTGATGATCTACCTCGTCACCACCCTGCTCGTGGACATGCTGTACGCCGTGCTCGACCCGAGGATCCGCTATGAGTGACACCATCACCGTGGGCAGCGAGGCCCCCTCCGAGGACAACAGCCCGAAGGCCGCTCCGGAGAAGAAGCAGAAGCCGGAGCGGGTGGCCAGCCTGTGGTCGGACGCGCTGCGCGACCTGCGCCGCAACCCGATCTTCATCATCGGCGCCGCCCTGGTGCTGCTCCTGCTGGTGATGGCGGCCGTGCCGCAGCTGTTCACCAGCGGCAGCCCCTTCGACGGCAACGCCTGCGACCTGAGCAACTCGCTCGCGCGCCCGAGCGCCGAGCACTGGTTCGGCTACGACGTGCAGGGCTGCGACGTCTACACCCGCACGGTGTGGGGCGCCCGCAACTCGATCATCGTCGGTGTCCTGACCACGCTGCTGGTCACCGTGGTCGGTTCGCTCCTCGGCCTGCTGGCCGGCTGGAAGGGCGGCCTGGTCGACTCGATCCTGTCGCGCTTCACCGAGATCTTCTTCTCCATCCCGCTGCTGCTCGGCGGCATGCTGATCATGTCGATGCTCGGCAAGGGCAACGCCTACACCGTCTCGCTGGTCATGGCCGTCCTCGGCTGGCCGCAGATCTTCCGGATCATGCGCGCCTCGGTGCTGGCCAACAAGCACAACGACTACGTGATGGCGGCCCGCGCGCTGGGCGCCAGCAGCGGTCGGATCACCTTCCGGCACATCGTGCCGAACGCCATCGCGCCGGTCATCGTGGTCTCCGCGATCAGCCTGGGCGTCTACATCGGTGCCGAGGCGGCGCTGTCCTACCTCGGCATCGGCGTGCAGTCCCCGGAGATCTCCTGGGGTCTGATGATCAGCGACGCGTCGGTCCGCTTCCTGGCGGCCCCGCACGTGCTGCTGTTCCCGTCGGCCGCGCTCAGCATCACCGTGCTGGCCTTCATCATGCTCGGCGACGCGGTCCGCGACGCCCTCGACCCGAAGCTCCGCTGAGAGAAGAGGTGACGACCCGATGACCACCGTGATCGAGAAGAACCAGAAGACCGGCCGCCTTGAGGTTGGCACCCCGCTGCTGGAGGTCAAGGACCTCCACGTGGAGTTCCACACCCGGGACGGCGTCGCCAAGGCCGTGAACGGCGTCAACTACTCCGTCGCCGCCGGTGAGACCCTGGCGGTGCTCGGCGAGTCCGGCTCCGGCAAGTCGGTGACCGCCCAGACCATCATGGGCATCCTCGACATGCCGCCCGGCAAGATCAGCAAGGGCCAGATCCTCTTCCGCGGCCAGGACATGCTGGCCATGAAGGAGGAGGAGCGCCGGCAGATCCGCGGTCAGAAGATCGCGATGATCTTCCAGGACGCGCTGTCCTCGCTGAACCCCGTGATGACCGTGGGCGCCCAGCTCGGCGAGATGTTCCGGGTGCACCGCGGCGCCTCCAAGAAGGAGGCCCGGGAGAAGGCCATCGAGCTGATGGAGCGGGTGCGCATCCCCGCCGCCAGGCAGCGCGTCGGCGACTACCCGCACCAGTTCTCCGGCGGCATGCGCCAGCGCATCATGATCGCGATGGCGCTCTCCATGGAGCCCGACCTGATCATCGCCGACGAGCCCACCACCGCCCTGGACGTCACCGTCCAGGCCCAGGTGATGGACCTGCTCGCCGAGCTGCAGGCCGAGTACAACATGGGCCTGATCCTGATCACCCACGACCTCGGCGTGGTCGCCGACGTCGCGGACAAGATCGCCGTGATGTACGCCGGCCGGATCGTCGAGACCGCCCCCGTGCACGAGCTGTACGCCAACCCGGCGCACCCCTACACCAAGGGCCTGCTCCGTTCCATCCCGCGCCTGGACCAGAAGGGCCAGGAGCTGTACGCGATCAAGGGCCTGCCCCCGAACCTGCTGAAGGTTCCGGCCGGCTGCGCGTTCAACCCTCGCTGTGACGTCGCCACCGACCTGTGCCGCCAGGAGATCCCGGCGCTGCACCAGGTGACGGACAAGGACGGCAAGGAGCTCACCGGCCGCCGCAGCGCGTGCCACCTCTGGAAGGAGACCCTCCATGGCTGAGCCCATCCTGGAGGTCAAGAACCTGGTCAAGCACTACCCGCTGACCCAGGGCATCCTCTTCAAGAAGCAGGTCGGCGCGGTCAAGGCGGTCGACGGCGTCTCCTTCGAGCTGGCGAGGGGCGAGACCCTCGGCATCGTCGGCGAGTCCGGCTGTGGCAAGTCCACGCTGGCCAAGGTGCTGATGAACCTGGAGCGGGCCACCTCGGGTGAGGTCCTGTTCAAGGGCGAGGACATCTCCAAGCTGTCCGGCGCGGCCCTCAAGGCCGTCCGCCGGAACATCCAGATGGTGTTCCAGGACCCGTACACCTCGCTGAACCCGCGCATGACGGTCGGCGACATCATCGGGGAGCCGTTCGAGATCCACCCCGAGGTGGCGCCGAAGGGCGACCGCCGCAAGGCGGTCCAGGACCTGCTGGACGTCGTCGGCCTGAACCCCGAGTACATCAACCGGTACCCGCACCAGTTCTCCGGCGGCCAGCGCCAGCGCATCGGCATCGCCCGCGGTCTCGCGCTGAAGCCCGAGATCATCATCTGCGACGAGCCGGTCTCCGCCCTGGACGTCTCCGTCCAGGCGCAGGTGATCAACCTGCTGGAGCAGCTGCAGGACGAGTTCGAGCTGTCGTACATGTTCATCGCGCACGACCTCTCGATCGTCCGGCACATCTCCGACCGCGTCGGCGTGATGTACCTCGGCAAGATGGTCGAGATCGGCACCGACGAGGAGATCTACGAGAACGCCACGCACCCGTACACCCAGGCGCTGCTCTCCGCGGTGCCGGTGCCGGACCCGACGGCGCGCGAGTCCCGCGACCGGATCATCCTGACCGGCGACATCCCCTCGCCGGCCAACCCGCCGTCCGGCTGCCGCTTCCGCACCCGCTGCTGGAAGGCGGAGGAGCGCTGCTCCACCGAGATCCCGCTGCTGGCGGTGCCGGAGGTGCTGACCGGTGCGGCCAAGCACCAGTCGGCGTGCCACTTCGCCGAGGTCCGGGAGACGGCCGCCGCCGTCTGATCACCGGAGCGTTCCCCGGAAGGGCCCCCGGGGACCACCCCCGTGCCCAGCGCGGTGACCGGGGGCCGGTACCCGGGGCCCGGTGCGGCGGCCCCGGGCGGCGG